>NZ_JAKIKS010000120.1 GCF_023284005.1 Shewanella surugensis | reverse complement strand
AGTGCTTATTTTAAGAAGTTTTTCAAGTGTTGATTTCTTAATCACTCATGTGATAAATAATCAAAACCGAAGCCCTTAAAGCGCTTGTCACCTGAGATTAAAATCCGAAGAAATCATTATCTCTAACACCGCTGCAAGTCCCGTACTCTCTAATCTTTCGACTAGGTAGTAAGCCTGCTTTGCCGTGTCAGTGGTTGCGCATTATAGGGAGATTTGAGCTAAGCACAAGTCCTTTTTAGCATTTAAATGAAACAAACCAACTGAGTGAACACAAAGCCAGCTAAACGTTTAATTTAAAGGCTTATCAGCTACTTTTTAAGCTTTTTAT
Organism: Shewanella surugensis; assembly: GCF_023284005.1. Lineage (GTDB taxonomy): Bacteria > Pseudomonadota > Gammaproteobacteria > Enterobacterales > Shewanellaceae > Shewanella > Shewanella surugensis. The sequence goes on along the minus strand of NZ_JAKIKS010000120.1, from coordinate 16,498 downwards.
CAGAGGGTAAACGCGTATAATCACATTATTACGATAAAAGGACCTAAATTATGGTTAAGTCATTACGTACCTATAAAGGTATAAGCCCGACATTGAATGAAAATGTCTATATCGATGAAGCATGTGTTCTTGTGGGTGATATTACACTGGACGATGATGCAAGTGTTTGGCCTATGGTTGCAGCAAGAGGTGATGTGAACCGCATTTATATCGGTAAACGTACTAATGTCCAAGATGGGAGTATTTTACATGTTACCCGTAAATCAGCGTCTAATCCTGAAGGCCATCCACTGATTATCGGAAATGAAGTAACAATTGGACATAAAGCCATGCTTCATGGCTGTCAGGTCGGCAATCGAATCTTAATTGGTATGGGAGCTATTATATTAGACGGTGCCATACTGGAAGATGACATTATTCTTGGGGCTGGTGCTTTAGTCCCACCAGGAAAAATATTAACAAGCGGCTACCTTTACGTCGGTAGCCCAGCAAAACAAATACGTGCACTGACCGATGAAGAGATCTCCTTCTTACCGCAATCAGCCGATAATTACGTAAAATTGAAGGATGAATATTTAAGTGAGTGCCAACAAGACATTTGATTGACCCCAATAATGTCTATAAATTGATTCGACCTTGCTCGTCAAACGCTTCTTGTTCGATGAGCACTTCAATCTCCTCTTCTATATCAAAACGATATTCATCAAATAATGCGAGTGCCTTTACCGCTACCTCAAGATCTTTACGATCTAATAAGCTAACCGATATACGCAACAGTGTCTTTAACGTAACTCTGCACTCGATATTCGCTCCTTGAACTTGGGCTGGAAAATCAATACAAAAAACCTGAGCATTCCACTCTTGCAGATCTGGAAACAATACACTTTGATTCATACTCTTCCTTACCCTTTAAGGCAGACGTCTAAGCGCATTTAATACTGGCTCAACATTAGGTTCAACCTTACGCCAAAGCTTAAAACTTTGTGCAGCCTGCCCAACCAACATACCAAGACCATCAATAATCTGCTTCGCACCATTCTTCTTAGCCCAAGCATTAAAAGCCGTCACGTCTTTGCCATACATCATGTCATAACACACAGTGTTAGCATTAATTGTCTTAACGGGTAGATTAGGCACGTCTCCTGATAAACTTGCAGACGTTGAGTTTATAATTAAATCATATGCTTGATCTAGCTCTTCCATACAAAGGGAAGTAACATTTCCAAATTCAGCAAACGTTGTCGCTAACTTATCTGCTTTACTTTGAGTGCGATTCACTATGGTTAGCTTAGCAATACCGGTTTGCAATAAAGGCAAAATACAGCCTCTTGCCGCCCCACCAGCACCAACGAGTAAAACTTCAAGGTTTTCTAAACTCCCCATCTGCCTTTTTAAATCAGCAACCAAGCCCAAACCATCGGTGTTATCTCCATGGATTCTTCCATTTTCCATAACCGTCAGCGTATTTACAGCCCCCGCTAACCTAGCCTCGAGACTCAGTTCATCACATAAAGCAAAGGCTTGCTCTTTAAAAGGAACGGTTACATTCGCCCCGCGACCTTTCTCGGTAATAAATTGCCTCAAACTCGCCTCAAAGCACGCTACTGGAGCAAGAATAGCTTCATAGCTTATTGCTTGAGAGGTTTCTTTCGCAAAAAGAGTGTGAATTTGAGGCGACTTACTATGCCCAATAGGATTCCCGAATACTGCATATCTATCTGTCATAGCCAATCTCTAGGTCTAAGGTAATCAGAATATAATATCGCTTCAGGGCTATCTGGCACTGGTGTATAACCATATTCCCATCGAACAAGAGGCGGCATAGACATTAGTATTGATTCAGTGCGCCCACCGGTTTGCAGGCCAAAAAGAGTGCCTCGGTCATAAACCAAGTTAAATTCAACATAACGACCCCGACGATATAATTGGAACTGACGTTGATGCTCACTAAATTCAATATCCTTACGACGCTCAACAATAGGAGTGTAGGCCGTTAAGAACCCATCTCCCACGGCCTGCATAAAAGCAAAACTCTTATCAAAGCCCTCTTTATTAAGATCATCAAAAAACAAGCCACCGACTCCACGGGTTTCATTACGATGAGGTAACCAGAAATAGTCATCGCACCATTTTTTATATTTTGAATAAACAGCATCACCAAAGGGCTCACACAATGTTTGCGCTGTTTGATGCCAATGTACTACATCTTCAAGATAAGGATAAAAAGGGGTTAAATCAAAACCGCCACCAAACCACCACACCGGATCGGCGCCTTCTTTATAAGCAATAAAAAAACGCACATTGGCATGAGTAGTGGGTATATGAGGATTATTGGGATGAATAACTAAAGAAACGCCCATCGCCTCGAAGCTACGACCCGCTAATTCTGGACGGTGAGCAGTAGCAGACGCTGGCATAGAAGCCCCTGTTACATGAGAAAAGTTCACCCCAGCTTGCTCAAAAATATTGCCATTGGTTAAGACACGACTCTGCCCCCCCCCACCTTCAGCTCTGGTCCATTGATCTTCTTCAAAGTGGGCCTTGTCATCCAATGCTGTTAAGCCTGTACAGATCCTATTTTGTAACCCCAACAAAAAAGCTTTTACAACACTTGCATCCGGTATACTCATTCTTTTTATTATCCTTGTCTTAATATTTTACCGCTTATAGCATCAATAATCATAGAAGGGGCATCTTGCAATCCTAGCTCTCCGATGACAACAGCTGCAATCTTACCTTCAAACTGCTCTCTTATTTCAGCCACAGTTAATGCTGGAGAGCACCCAAAAAGGTTGGCACTAGTAGAAACAATAGGCTTATTCATTGCTGCACATATCGTTTGAATACCTTCATGCGCTGATACACGTACAGCAATAGAATCAAATGCTCCACTCAGTAAGGGAGACAAGCCTTCTTTCACTGGCATGATAAACGTATAAGGCCCCGGCCATTTACTGTGCACGAAATGCAGCTGAGCAGGGCTAAGCTTGGACGCATCAATATAGGGAATTAATTGATTATAATCTCCCGCCACGAGTATTAAACCTTTTTGCCAAGGCCGTTGCTTAATCTCAAGTAGCGCTTTTAATGCCGCCGGATCATCAGGAGCACAGCCTAAACCGTAAACGGCTTCCGTTGGATAAGCGATAACGCCGCCATTATCGACTAATTTAGCCACTTCTGATGGCAAAACTTCTAACATTATTTCCTCGATATTTTTCTAAGCCTAAATCAACACATAGCAAAATCAAAAAAACATCTACTCCATTAGACGCTTATATTTACAAGATTTTACAGGACACTCCACTCGCATCCCAGCCGCACCTTTACGTTCGACTAAAATAGCAAAATCACACTCCGGACAGGACTCTGCAACTGGGGGATAATTCAAAATAAACTTACATCCTGGATAAGCACTGCAAGCATAGAAACTTTTCCCAAAGCGACTGGTTTTATGTTCTAAATATCCTTGTTTGCAAATAGGGCAGCTAATAGCAATGCCTTTCTCATCTTGCGAGTGTTTCTCAAGATGATCACACTCAGGATATTGCGTACAACCAATAAACAAACCAAAACGACCCGACTTTACCGCCAATTCACCCCCACACTTTGGGCATTGGGATCCTGCAATGACTTGCGCTTCAATCTTTCCACTTTGCACTAAAGGACGAGTGTAATCACAACTAGGATAATGCTCACATCCGAAAAATCCGCCATGCTTACTATTTTTGACCATGAGGTTACCATGGCATAGAGGGCAAGCCTCTTGCTCTTTAGCATGAGGTGTAAATAAATCTTGATCTACTTTCGCCATGATATTCTCATTTATCTCATCTGTGCTTATTCTACCAAGTCTTGTCAGATCAAAAAAGGAAGCTTTCGCTTCCTTTTATCTTTAAACAACTAGAATACCTTACCTGAAACTCTCGCCCCCTCATATCAGAAACTAAGAATGTAGCCGTCCATCTGGCTGCTCAAAAATCAAATCTTCCATTTGCTCATAAGCGGATTCATGCCCTGGCGCATTAAATAACACCATAAGAATCACCCATTTTAAGTCGTCTAAACCCAGTGTCGTTTCATCAATTTCCATCACTCGATCAACAACCATTTCTCGAGTTTCGACACTTAATACTTTAATTTGCTCTAAAAAGAGCAAAAAGCCACGACTTTCTACATCGATTTTATCCATCTCATCTTGAGTGTAAATTCGAAAAGAATGTTGTGTGTGATCACACAAGTAAGGTTTATCGCTCTCCTGTAAGTCAGCCAAACATTCTAGCCAAGTTAATGCCTTAATGATATCGGCTTGATGAAATCCAGCCCGTGTTAGTTCTTTGGTCAACTCGTCCTCATCGACAAGTAACTCTACTTCACCATGAACATAGTTTTCAAATAAATACATGAGGATATCAAACATGGTTAGCTCCTCTTTAATTTTACATAACCACCGGGTACAACAGTAACCCACCCTTGCAATTCCAATTCAAGCAACTGCTCTAATACTAGCTCTATGGTTTTTCCACTATGCTCAACCACAACATCAATCGGTGTGGTCTCATAACCAACACTAGCTAACAGGGAAGCAAATGGCAAATCAGAGGCCTTATCCTCCCCTATATGGTGACGATTTTTCACTTCTTCAAGGTGAAAACGACATAAAGCATCAAGTTCTTCAACTATATCTTCTATAGTTTCGACTAATTTAGCGCCATTTCGCAGTAAATCATGACACCCTTGACTCTGGCCCGTTAAAATATTACCAGGAATAGCAAACACTTCTCTGCCTTGCTCCATGGCTAACCTTGCAGTAATCAAAGAACCACTCTTACGCGCAGCTTCAACCACTAACGTCCCTAAAGATAATCCACTAATAATACGATTACGCTTAGGAAAGTTTCCAGCATAAGCTGGTACCTGAGGCCAAAACTCACTATACAGCCTTGTTGACAAATCGCATGGTAAAGACGAGCGTGTCGTTTAGGATAAATAATATCAACTCCAGTACCTAAAACAGCCAATGAATGACCACTCACATCAAGCGAACCTTGATGGGCGGCACCGTCGATGCCGATGGCCATCCCACTCACAATACTCAATCCTATATTAGCCAGCTCAGAGCCGAATTGATAGGCAATTGACAACCCGCTTGGCGTCGCATTGCGACTCCCCACTATTGCGATAGAAGGGACAAGTAAATTTTCAATTTCACCTTTGATAAACAAGATCGACGGAGGATCGTACAATTCTTTTAATAGTGATGGATAAAAAGGATCTGCAGGATGAATAACATGATGCAAAGGATCGCTCTCTTGCCACGTCAAGGCGCGATCCACTAACGATAGATCAGCACCGAGTCCTTTATTCAAAAGAGTGTGAGGCAAAAATAAGGCATCAGGTTGATGATCAATCTGTTGCCTCAATTCACTGATACTCATATTCTGCAATAATTGCTTTATCCGAGCGGGTCCTAGCCCTGACACACTGCTTACAATTAACCAATCAACCAACTCATCTTGAATAACCTACCCTCTTTTTAAGACGCTAACTGATAACAAAACAATCACAACCCCACACTATCACCCACTCTAATGGGTCTTTCATTTTCCATGATGATCCCAAAGCTCATCTCTTCAAACACTTTAAATATCATTAACTCCCCATGGTAAACCTGAGGTGTAATAAAAACAGGATCCCAATTAAAATTAGCCATCATATTATCAAAAGCCGTTCCTTCACTCAGCATAACGGGCACTCCCTCCTCAGTCAGAGTAACAGGATCTCCGTCTCCAAAAATGGATAATAAATGGCCCACTTCTAACCCTTGTGATTTTCCTTGATTAACATACACCACATCCATAGCCCCCATAGCGGTAGCTTCTGTAGCAGAGGCCATAATAAACGCTATCGTGTTTAACCTTGTCATTGTGGGAGTAAAATAGGCCGACATCAACAAAGGAGAACCCCGCATCAACACCCTGTCACCTAACTGTACTTCTTTAAAACTACTTAATACTTTCACTTTGGATATGTAATTAGATTCAATAACAAGTCCACTTGCTGCCAATAAAATTTCTTGCTCAATATACTGAGGAGAAGCCAAGTCAAATTCTCTGCCTTTTTGATAAATACCCAACAAGGCACCTTCGGGCAAAATTCCATTAATGTAAATAACATCTCTTTCTCGATATAAACCAGATATATCATCACTGCCAATAATGAGCGGTTGAGCATCAAACCAATCCAACGACACGATGAGATTTTGTGATAAATAAGGTTGGATCAACGCTAAATCTAGCGCGGAAACTGAAGCTTGTTTCGGAATAACCCTAGCTTTAGGCTTAAATTCAATTAAAGGCTTATTTGCAGAAGGGGCCGCGTTAACAAATGCACTCATGAAAATAAATAAAATAAAATAAAGTAATCCTTTCATCGCAAACTCCTTCTTGCGTGTTCAGTCCTCTGAACATCCTATTTTCATCTGTACCCAAACCCATTGAAGATGGTTTGAATATAGGCATGTTCAAATAAGTATAACGAACGGATACTTTATTGGAGTGTATTTGTTAGAAATAATGAACAATTAAACAACGTAAGTGTTTGGATAACTCTTACTCTCTATGTCATGTTAGAGCAACATATTGACTAAGCAACGGCTAGATTTAATGCTCAAGGTAATACAAGGAATAATGCAATTAACAGGACTGATATCCCCAAAGCTATCTGCACATTTAGCGCTTTATTTATGCTCTAAACCTAAGAAACATACCGATTCAAATAGAGAGAAAGAACAGCTTAATCAAGGAAATAAACTGACATACAAAGGTGCATTAGGCACAAACAATATTGCTTGGTCATGGGGAAAAGGGCCCGTTGTCATTCTTTGTCATGGCTGGGAAGCTCGAGGTTCAAAAATGGCAACATTAGCAATGGAAATTGCCAATGCAGGCTTTCAAGCAATAGCCATTGATTGCACAGCTCATGGATATTCTGCAGGGAAACGATCCAATTTTGATATCATGGCCCGAGACATTCCATTCACTCCCTCACATCACAATTTCCACAAATTTTTGCTGTTGTGGGACATTCGATGGGCGGTATGATGGCCATGAGAGCACGAGCATTTGGACTCAAGGCCGAACGCTATGTTCTTTTAGGTGCACCCAGTGCGCCACTTCCCATCATGAACATCATGCAGAACATTTTAAAAATGAGTCCTGAAGCCATCGCTATTTGCCAAGATAAAATTGCAAAACAAATAGGGCTCACTTGGGAGCAACAGCTGCAAGGGAAAATATATGCCTCAACGGAGGATCCTTTATTATTGGTATATGACAACCAAGATAAAGAAGTCCCTTTATTTCACGCAGAGAAAATACAACAGATATGGGAAAATTCAATCTTAATACAAACAACCGGGTTAGGACATAGAAAACTCATTTGGGATCCTAACGTCATTCAGTCCGTTATCTCATTTATCACCGCCCCCCCTGATCAAACTGAAAACCAGCTCAAGCAAGAGCAATATCAACGAAGAGGACCCATTGAGCATATGAAAAGGCTTCTACGATACACGAGTCTCCAGACCCCCTCTCCATTTAATGTTGAGAAATGGATCAGCATATAGAAATAACTTTCGTCACCCAGAAAGATATTATCTTGATATGTACTATAAAATCAACACCATACCATCAACAAGTAATCATTCACGCAAAGCAATGACAGGAAATTTGCGCATATATCGAGCTTTTGCTGTTATTGAGCGTCACGAAGGACTAAAATTGTCCCATTACTTAGCGTCAATGAATGTTCAAGCAATTTGAATTCAATCAATCTGACGTCATGTTTGACAGAATTTAGTAGAAAGAGTGGATGTATGAGTTTATTAAAAGTACTACGTTTTCCAGATGAAAGGCTGCGCACGATCGCTAAGCCTGTAACAGATTTCGGCCCCGAATTTCAGACCATCATCGATGATATGATTGAAACCATGCACGAAGAAAATGGCATCGGACTTGCGGCAACCCAAGTCGACTTTCATCAACAACTCATTGTTATGGACTTACAAGATGATGTTGAGCGCCCCAAGATATTCGTCAATCTAGAAATAATTGAAAAAAGCGGTCATTTTATCAACGAAGAAGGCTGTTTATCCGTTCCTGGTATTTACGCTGAAATTGAACGCGCTGAGTTTGTCACAATAAAAGCACAAGATCGTGATGGTAATCCTTTCACTTTAGAAGCCACTGAATTATTTGCTATTTGTTTACAACATGAACTCGATCATTTAATTGGCAATCTATTTGTCGACTACTTATCCCCATTAAAGCGTCAACGGATAAAACAAAAGCTAGAAAAAGCCGCTCGCTTAGAAGCTAAACAAGGATAAAACACGCTTGAAACCACTCAATATTATTTTTGCAGGTACACCTGATTTTGCCGCTCTCCACTTGCAAGCACTGATTGATTCACAACATAATATTATCGCGGTCTATACCCAACCCGATAGACCTGCTGGACGTGGTAAAAAGCTGCAAGCTAGCCCCGTAAAAACGCTAGCTTTATCTCACAACATAGACGTCATGCAACCTAAATCATTAAGAGATGAAACGGCACAACAGCTGCTCTCTCAGCTAAATGCAGATATCATGGTGGTTGTGGCTTACGGCTTGCTTTTACCTCAAAACGTTTTAGATACGCCAGTATTAGGTTGCATCAATGTTCATGGTTCAATATTGCCTCGTTGGCGTGGAGCAGCGCCGATACAGCGCGCTTTATGGGCGGGAGATACTGAAACGGGTGTCACTATTATGCAAATGGATATCGGTCTTGATACCGGTGACATGCTACTCAAAACACAACTGCCTATCGAAGATACCGACACTTCAGCCACACTGTATGAAAAATTGGCGCTTCAGGGCCCCGATGCGCTCATTGAAGCACTTGCTGGCATTGCCAATAAAACCCTATCGCCAGTCAAACAAGATGAAAGCCAAGCAAATTATGCTGCGAAGCTTAGTAAAGAAGAAGCTCGGCTCGATTGGAATAAAAGCGCGTTAACATTATGGCGTGAAATTAGAGCCTTTAATCCTTGGCCAATGAGTCACTTTGAACACGAAGGTTACAGCATTAAAGTATGGCAGAGCCAGCCCAGTAATTTACACTCTGATGCCCCCGCTGGTACCATTGTACAAGCCAATAAAACGGGATTGAGCATAGCAACGGGAGACGGTGTTCTCACCCTCACTCACATGCAACTCCCAGGTAAGAAACCACTTTCCATTGCAGATATTTTGAACTCGAAAGCCGATTGGTTTGTTCCAAATACTATACTTGCATTACCGGTAACAAATAATCCTATTGAGGCTAAATAATTTAATGAATTTAAGAGCATTGGCAGCAAAGGTCATTTTTCAAGTATTAGAAAAAGGCCTGTCTCTTTCAGTCGCACTCCCTGATCAACAACGACACCTCGATAATGGAAAAGACAAAGCCTTACTCGCTGAGCTCTGCTATGGCGTAATGCGAGTTCTGCCACAACTCGATAAGCAAGTGAGCGATTGTATGAGCAAGCCTCTGAAAGGCAAGCAAAGAATTGTGCACCAGTTATTATTAGTGGGGTGTTATCAATTATATTGTACGCGTATCCCAAGCCACGCTGCCATTTCTGAAACAGCCGAAGCCTGCAGACAGTTAAAATTTGAAGGCTTAGTCAAAGTCGTCAATGCCATACTCAGAAACATCCAACGTCAGCAAAAGCCATTATCCAGTGCCAATGAAACCTTACAATACAATACGCCTGCTTGGTTGATTAAACGATTGCAATCTGCTTATCCCGATAAATGGCAAGAGATCATTGAACAAAGTCATCAACGCCCACCGATGTGGTTACGTAACAATCAAAAAATTCAATCCCGAGATGATTATTTAACTCGCTTGCACGATCATGACATCACCGCGAGTACTGGCAGCAGTGATGATGCGATTTTACTCGAAAGCCCAATCGACGTCATGAAATTACCTGATTTTAGCGCGGGGTCAGTATCAGTACAAGATGGTGCAGCTCAATGGGCAGCGAGCTTATTGACTCCCAAAGAAGGCGAATTAATACTCGATGCTTGCGCCGCCCCAGGCGGAAAAACCTGCCATATTCTCGAAATAGAATCTAATATAAAACTGATTGCTGTTGATAATGATGCAAAAAGGCTAGAACGCGTTCAACAAAATCTCGATAGATTGTCATTAGAAGCGACGTTAATCCATGGTGATGCCGCCAATATTGATGCCTGGTGGCAAGGCGACAAATTTGATCGCATTTTATTAGATGCGCCTTGTTCAGCAACAGGCGTTATTCGACGACATCCCGATATTAAATGGTTAAGAAAAAACAGTGATATTGAAGAGCTTGCCAGACTTCAATCGACAATGATTGATCATTGTTGGCACTGGCTAAAACCGGGAGGCACACTTTTATATGCAACCTGTTCCATTTTGCCTCAAGAAAATAGTGAACAGATAAGGGCTTTTCTAGCACGTACGCCTGATGCGAGATTAGATACCTTAATACAACAAAAAAATCAAGAGTCTATTGGTTGGCAAATTACTCCAGGGCAAGAGAATATGGATGGTTTTTATTACGCACGTCTAATTAAGGACTAGCAGGCATGAAGATTATCATTTTAGGTGCTGGGCAAGTAGGTGGTACATTAGCAGAAAACCTAGTCGGCGAAAATAATGATATTACTATCGTCGATAATAATAAAAACCGCTTACAAAGCTTGCAGGATAAGTTTGATCTGCGCGTGGTCATTGGCCATGGCGCTCACCCTGATGTCTTAAAAGAAGCGGGGGCTGAAGATGCTGATATGCTGATTGCTGTTACCAGCAGCGATGAATGCAATATGGCAGCCTGCCAAATTGCATTCTCCCTCTTTGGCACTCCCACTAAAATCGCTAGGATCCGATCAGAACAATATATTCGCATGCGCGATAAACTGTTTATCAATAGCGAAACCAAACAAAATGATAGTCGCACCCGTGGTGGCTTTGTTATCGATGAACTTATCGCACCAGAGCAACTAGTCACCGCCTATATACGAAGGCTAGTAGAGCACCCAGGCGCTTTACAAGTCTTAGAGTTTGCTGAAGGGCGTTTAAGTTTAGTGGCTGTACGCGTTTATTATGGAGGGCCTCTGGTCGGTAATGCACTGGCAGCCTTACGCGAACACATGCCTAATATTGATACTCGAGTCGCCGCTATTTTTCGCCAAGGTCGCCCTATCATGCCTCGCGGGACGACCATAATGGAAGCGGATGATGAAGTATTCTTTCTCGCCGACACTCGTCATATTCGTGCTGTTATGGGAGAAATGCAAAAACTGGATAATTCATATCGCAACATTATGATTGCCGGAGGCGGTAATATAGGCTTTGGATTAGCGAAACAGTTACAGCGAAACCATAGTGTTAAGTTAATAGAAAGAAATCAAGATCGGGCCGAAGAATTATCAGAGCGATTAGAAAACGCAACGGTTTTTTGTGGTGATGCTTCCGATCAAGAGTTACTCGTTGAAGAGCATATCGAACAAACCGATGTTTTTATTGCCGTCACCAATGATGACGAAGCCAACATCATGTCTTCTTTATTAGCAAAACGTATGGGAGCCAAAAATGTCATGGTACTTATTCAGCGGGAAGCTTATGTTGATATTGTTCAAGAAGCCAATATTGATATTGCCATTTCGCCACAACAAGCCACTATCTCGGCAATGCTCACCCATATCCGCCAAGGCGATATTTGTAACGTGTATTCTTTAAGGCGTGGAGCCGCTGAAGCCATTGAAGCCATTGCCCATGGAGATAAGAGCACATCCAAAGTCGTTGGCAAGAAAATCAATGAGATAAAATTACCTCCAGGCACAACGATAGGCGCTATAGTGAGAGATGAAGAGGTATTAATGGCACATGACAACACGATTATTGAACAAGATGATCATGTCATTCTCTTCTTAGTCGATAAAAAATTCATTGGTGAAGTCGAAAAACTGTTCCAACCGAGCGCCTTCTTCTTTTAGCCATTAGCGACGGATAAAACATGCTGAATTTTCGTGCTCTTTTATTTATTTTAGGCATATTTTTATCGGCTCTGACTGGTTTCATGCTCATCCCTTTAAGCTTAGCGGTATATTTGGGAGAAGCGACCAGTGGCGCCTTTGCAAGATCTTGTTTATATTGTGGAGTAGCAGCCGCAATATGTTTACATAATGGCCAAAAAAAACGTTTACAGCTTAATATCCGAGATATGTTCATATTAACCAGTCTCACCTGGATTATTGTCAGTTTATTCGCCGCACTTCCCTTTACCATTTATATCGGCATCAATTACACCGATGCATTTTTTGAAACCATGTCAGGGATCACCACTACAGGATCAACGATACTCTCTGGGCTTGATGATATGGATCGCAGTATTCTTATTTGGCGTTCTTTATTGCAATGGTTTGGCGGTATTGGCTTTATTGTTATGGCGGTTGCTATTTTGCCTTTTTTAAACGTCGGGGGCATGCGATTATTCAGAACAGAATCCTCTGACTGGAGTGATAAAACGGTTCCTAGAACCCAATTAATGGCAAAACACCTGCTGTTTGCATACTGCTCACTCACTTTGCTGTGTTATGTCGCTTTTCATTACAGTGGCATGAGCTGGTTTGATGCGATTAATCATGCCATGGGAACCTTGTCCACTGGCGGGTTTTCAACGTCAGATAAATCCATGGCAGCCTTTTCAAATCAAGCACAATGGTTTGCAATTCTGTTTATGATTTCAGGAGCATTACCCCTATTACTGTTTGTCTACAGCTTGCAACAGAGTAGCTTGAAAGTATGGAACGATGCACAAGTAAAAGGCTTTTTAATCTTTATATGCATAGTATCACTTTCTCTTGGATCTTGGCTTTCCCACGTCAAAGATATGCCTTTTATGGATGCCTTACGGCTATCCACATTTAATGTGGTTTCAGTGATAACAACAACGGGATTTGGCCTAACGGATTTTGATTCATGGGGGACACTTGCCAGTATCACTTTATTCTTTTTATTATTTGTTGGCGGCTGCTCAGGCTCGACTTCTGGAGGCATAAAAATTTTCAGGTTTCAGATCGCAGCTGCCGTAATGGTGCAGCAACTCAAACAACAATTTCATCCCAAAAGCGTCTTTAAAAGCCGGTATAACAATCAAATAATTAACCAAGAAATTGTCAATTCACTCGTGACCTTCATGCTGCTATTTATCCTATTATTTGTCATCATTACCGTTATTCTAGTTGCCACAGGACTCGATCTAGTGACCAGTATATCAGGTTCTATCACCGCCATCAGCAACGTAGGACCCGGTATAGGTAAGGTTATCGGACCTTCAAGTAATTTCGCCTCGATACCTAACGTTGCAAAATGGGCCTTAGCGATAGGCATGCTCATGGGCCGACTCGAAATTCTTACTGTCGCGGTATTATTTCACCCTAAATTCTGGCGATTTTAATCAAACAAATCATTTAAACAAACTTAATGATTTGTTTTCGTACACAAATAAGCACCATCGACACATCTGGTTACAAAATGCTTTAAAAGTGTGACTAAAAAACACCCTTTTTACACCGTTTTCTATTATGCTAGCGCTATATTCTGATGTATATACCCAAACCAAAAAACGACGTATGCATTAGCACAACACCAAGTGATCGTTTCAACGACCCAAATATCGATAGAATAAACAAAGCCAAGTCAGTAGCAATTCATCCAAAATAGTCATCCCCTACCCAGCAGTATGACCCCATACTGCTGGGTAGCATACTTTATCTATACATATCCAAGCACATTTTAAATAAACGATAAAAAGTTGCCACATCAGCTTATGATGTGAATAAATAAAAATGTAATATATAGACAAAGAAAGATGATAATCAATGCTGATGAAAAAAACACCAACAGATAACCATAACAAATAATATTTAAGTCATTTTTATATAAGAAATAATAGACTTAATCACTTGAAAAAATACAAACGAATATAACTTATAATATTTAGTTTTAAAATGACAATCCGTGCTCTTATAATTCATCACACAACTCAATCGTTAACAAGTCGTTAACAATGGATATATCTGTGTATCTACACTTATAATGCTTTTCCTGTTAAATAATTTTTATATTCTCCCGCAGAAATACGCTGATATAAATAACCACTAAGATTGATTATTCAACAAAAGATAATAAATACTGAAGGTTATAATCTATTAATGCTTTTAACAAATTTATTTTTCAAAATTATCAATATATTCATTTGTATAATACATAAATAATAAACTAGATTAATAAATAGCTAAACGCTAAAAAAAGCTAATAAGTAAATATATATTTACCAAATAACAGTATTTTTAACTCTTTTCATATTTTTGTATTTATTTATTCACAACTATAGTCTACATTCCACTGGATAAAAATAAGGTTTAATTGGATAAAGTTAAATGAAAAAAATAATAATCTTAGCTCTCTCTACGTTTCACTTTTCTGCTACGGCGAATGTCTTAATCAGTGAAGTTCTATATGATAGCCCGAATGATGATATTACCGAAGAATGGGTTGAACTGTATAACGCAAGCTGTGACACCATAGACTTATCAACCTATACACTCAATGATAATGGTGGCAATTATGCGCTCAGTGGTGAACTAGCCGCAGGAGAATATTTGACAGTTGCAAAAGATGCAACCGCATTTTATAACCTCTACGGCACAAGTGCCGACTTAACTGATTTTAGTTTATCATTAGGTAATTCAGGTGATTATCTATATTTAAAAAATAATGACTCTGAAATTGATATGCTGGCTTGGGAAAATAAAATCAGTGGTTGGAACATATCTGCAACGAATACCAGTCTTGCAAGAACCAGCACTGAAGATACCGATTCAGTCAGTGATTGGGGGAACACAAACTCAACTGGCACCCCAAAATCAGGGATATTTAGCTCATCTTGCTCAACCAATGATAATCTGGCTACTGAGTTTAGTGATACGGAAATAGCCAATGGAGGCACAATTGATTTAGTCGCAACAAGCAGCGGCCAACCCCTAAGCTATACTCTAAATACTGCAGCGGGATCGGATCTAACCATTGCTATTACTGGTGGCAGCGGAGATGCTGATTTATATGTCAAGCTGGGATCAGCGCCCACAACAAGTGACTATGACTGCGCTCCCTATCTAACGGGTAATAATGAATCTTGTTCATTTAGCACGGTTTCAGCCGGTACGTACTATATCAATATTGTTTCTTTTGAAAATTTCACTGATGTTACACTATCAGCTAATTATACTGAAGATTCAGACAATGCAGGTGGCGGAAATACAAGCTTTGAAGATTTCGATACTTATTATGCCGATGCAAGTAACTTAACAGGTGAAACGTTAAAAAGTGCATTAAATACCATCATAGATACGCATACTTCACTTTCTTATTCTCAAGTTTGGGATGCATTAGAAACCACAGATGAAGATCCTGATAATAGTGGCAATGTTATATTATTTTATACTCAACGCTCGCAAAATAAAGCCAGCAGGGTCGGTGGCGCGGGTGCAAACAATGATCAAAATGATTGGAATCGTGAACATATCTGGCCAAAAAGCCACGGCTTTCCTTCTTCCGGCGATGATGCATATACTGATATTCATCACTTGCGTCCATCGGATGAATCCGTTAACAGCACACGTGGCAACTTAGACTTTGACGATTCAAGTAGCAACAGTATCAGTGAAGCACCTGGCACATACTATGATACTGATAGTTTTGAACCTATGGACAGCTTAAAAGGTGATGTCGCACGCATGATTTTCTACATGGATGTGCGTTATCAGGGAACAGATACCAGCACAACAGGTGTTGGCGATCTTCAAATCAGTAACAGCACCGGCACAGCAACCTCTTCATCAGGTAATGGCTATATAGGAAAACTTTGTACTCTACTCACTTGGCATAATTCCGATCCCGTCGACTCCTTAGAAGAAGCACGCAACAACAAGGTTTATGTCATACAAGGCAACCGCAATCCCTTTATCGACTATGCTGATTGGGCTAATGAAATTTATACGAACCAGTGTAACTAACGAAAACTAAAAACACAGTATATCCGATATGGAGAACCTTCCATATCGGATGTACTGTATAATCAAGCTTACTAAAGAGACTATAACTTAATTCGGACGTTCACCTTTTTTAGGGGGCTCTGGCAGTTCATCTTCAGAAAGAACACCATCGCCATTCACATCTAAACGGTCGAAATCTTCCAATAATGGACCTTTGACTTAATCTCTCGATACCGCGGCGAGTAATATGGCCCTAGATCTCAGCAATAAGCGACACACGTTTACCTGTTAAAAACTCATAAGGACTGAGAAAGTTTAACGCCTTTCTTGGCCTCATGTTAATTAAAAATTCAGCATTGGCT
>NZ_JAKIKS010000119.1 GCF_023284005.1 Shewanella surugensis | reverse complement strand
AAGCTGCTTGCTGATGTCATATCAGGTATTCAATTTAAAGATGATGAACGGATAACTCAAGATCAAACAGAACATCACGATTCATTGATACACCACATTTGACAATAACTCAACCTTACCTGTCAATTCCCATATCAACATTGTATCGGATCTCGACTCTTTAGCGAGTTATCGCGACGCTGTTGATTTGTGGTTTAAGCGGGTCTTAAAACCTAAATCCGTCTCCTACTACAATGATTATGCATCACTTCCTTTAAGCGCTTTATCAAGAAAAGAAAGAATGTTCTTTAATTTAATTAAAACCAATACTCATATCGCAACGGCCTCTTGGGTATTTGAAACGTCTGCTAATCAAAAGATAAAAGAGCAAGGCATTAAAATAAACACCGTCACACTAGAGTCACTCTTACGTTGCCAAGACAGCTTCGTCAGACAATCTGTATTACTCGCATAATACTTAACCTTTCTATATACAGGACAGGCTTAAATGATATTCAATTTTACTCGAAAAGTTTATTTAGATAATAATGCGACTACCCTCATTTCATCTGCGGTTACCAAAGCAATGAATAAAGTATTAAAGACTCATTTTGGCAACCCATCTTCACACCATACTTTAGGTTATAAAGCAGCCAATCTTATTGCCCAAGCAAGGTCCATTATCGCCTCTTCCATACAGGCTAATCATAAAAACATTTTTTTCACCTCCAGCGCTTCTGAAGCCAATAATCAAGTCATTCATAGCATAGTAAGTGATTTTGAAGCACGTCAGCAAACGCTTAAAATCATCACCAGCCCAATAGAACATATGTCCATTATTGCCACCTTAAAGGCTTTAGAAAAAAGAGGCGTCATTGTCGAGTATTTAACCATTGATCACCATGGCCATATTGATATCGAGGCTGCTAAACAACAAATTGATGCTGAAACCGGTCTCGTTTGTTGTATGTTAGCCAATAACGAAATAGGCAGCATTCAAAACATACAAGCCTTGGCCAAAATAGCAGAACAACAAGGCGCATTCATTTTATCTGACTGTGTTCAAGCTTTAGGTAAAATAGACATCAATGTTAATCAGCTCAATATCGATTACGCAACCTTTTCAGCCCATAAAGTTCATGGTCCTAAAGGAATTGGCGCAATATACGTAAAAGATGGCGCCCCTTTGACTCGCTTAATACAAGGTGGAGATCAAGAAAGTGGTTTCAGAGCGGGGACAGAAAGTGTACATAATATTGTCGGTTTTGGACAAGCCTGTAAAGCAATCCCTTATTTACTCAAGCAATCAAGCATCACTTTATCCCTTAAAGAAAAGTTAAAACAAGAAGTTATCAAGTTCAATAAAAATGTTACTTTTAATGCTGAACAATCAGAGACTCTGAGTAATACACTCAGCATGAGGATCCCTAGCGTAGATAAACATAGCTTAATGGCATTTTTAGATTATTACGATACTAGCATTTCTTCCGATTCAGCTTGCTGCAGTACAAATCACTCGGCTTCCCATGTACTCAAAGCCATTGGATTAACCGATAAACAAGCCAATGAAACCGTAAGGATCAGTTTGTCAGCACAGACAAAAATGAAAGATATTCAATACCTAGTCAAAAAACTAAGCCATTTCTTTGCTGCTTATAATCACAACATAACCTTATTAGGCCCCAATAGCATTGATTATAATTTCCTAAATGATGATAATAATTACATCCTTGACATTAGAGGAAAATATGAGCGGTTATTGATGAAAAGTATTCCTAACTCTCATGAACATCATTTTTTGAATTATCAAGAAGTTGTCAATACTCTCAATAAAGAAGCCAATCTGATTCTAATCTGTACATCAGGTATGAAATCCATGTTATTTGCCTACCAGCTTTCCCACTCAGGTTTCCAAAACATCAAGGTCCTTACTGGAGGTTTAATGGCCTGGAAAAAAGCCCATGCTAAGCTTTATCATGATCTTGCGGGTACAAATGTGATAAAAATAGACGAGTGATAAATGTATCCTCCCAACAATATCCTTCATAAGGAGTTTACTGTGCTTAACACACTGCCTTTATTTGATAGCCATTTTCATATTATCGATGATCAATATCCACTCATTCCAAACCAAGGTTATTTACCTGACTCTTTTACGGTACAAAGTTACCTTAAACGCACATCAGATTATCAAATATGTGGCGGAGCGGTCGTCTCAGGATCATTTCAAGGCTTTGATCAAAATTATTTGATTAATACATTAAAACAATTAGGGCCTCAATTTTTCGGCGTCACTCAACTTCCAGCCAGTACAACCGATCCACAAATAATAAAACTTCATCAATCAGGTATACGTGCTTTGCGATTTAATTTAAAACGGGGGGGATCTGAAGATATTGCTCACTTAAGCCGCATGGCACATCGCGTTTATGAACTTGTTGGTTGGCATGTTGAACTTTATATCGACAGTAGTGATTTAGCTATTCTCTATACCCAGCTCACTAATCTACCGGCTGTGAGTATCGATCATTTAGGGTTAACTAAAACGGGCTTCAATACTCTAATAAAATTAGCTGAAAAAGGCATCAAAGTGAAAGCAAGTGGTTTTAGCCGTATCAATTTTGATGTCAAAACCGCCTTAACAACCTTATATACAGCCAACCCCTCCGCGCTCATGTTTGGCACCGATTTACCTTCCACTCGAGCGCCTATTCCATATCAAGATAACGATTTTATAACGGTTATTGATACACTTGGCGAAGAAGCTGCTAATGCGATTTTCAGCCAAAATGCATTAGATTTTTATCAACCTAAATGAGCATGTTCTTTTAACCAAAAACTCGTCATACTCTATGTTAAAACACAATATGTTTACTCATTATTCCTCAAAGGAGCGACAGAGTGATCCAAGATAGAGCGAGCCATATGGCTCTGTTTTACAGCTTAATTAAAGCTGGCAGCTTTACTGCAACGGCAGAGTTACTTAAAGTCTCTGTCTCTCATGTCAGTAAACAATTAGCAGTGCTAGAAGCACAGTTAAACGTCAAACTAATACAAAGAACGACCCGCAGTTTAACCCTAACGGAAGCGGGCGAGACTTTTATGGCTCATTGTGAGAAAGTCGTGAATATCGTCCATGAAGCCAGCAACATCATGGATGAAGCTCGCGATGATATTTCCGGAAAATTACGATTAGGCTTATCACAATCTTTTGGTACCTTACATATTATTCCCGCCATTGAAAAATTACGCCAGCAATATCCAAAATTACAAGTAGAAATCCGCTTATTTGACCATAAAGTTAATATGCTAGAAGAAAATCTCGACCTGTGGCTCACTAATGTCGAACACATCCCCGAAGGTTATGTCGCGCAGCGCTTAGCCATTACTCGGTTTGTGCTGGCAGCATCTCCTGACTATCTGATCAATCACTCCTTACCTCATCATCCCAATGAGTTAATCCATCATAATTGTTTAATTTATCAAAGTAGACAACGAGACTACAGCACTTGGTCTTTTAATAAACAAAGCGAAGGTATATGCATTACGGTTGCAGGAAACTATCGCGTCGATTTAGCCCAAGCCGTACGTGATGCGGCAGTTTCAGGTTGGGGGATCGCTTATTTGGCCAGTTATTTATTGAAAGATGAATTTAGAAAAGGAAAATTAATTCAATTAATGCCCGAATGGCAGGCTAATCAACATATGCCCTTTTATGCTGTTTATCCCAGTCGCAAACACTTACCGAAAAAAATATCCGCCGTAATTGCATTTTTTAAACAACACATTGGCGATGATCCATATTGGGATAAAGCCCTACGCCCACATGTGAAACTTTAAATAGAACACAGCAGTTCTCCATACTAATATAAAAATGACCAAGCCACCTGAGAGATCCACGCCTTAACAGTGTGCGTGCTGATTTTTACGCACTGAAAAAAAGACCTTTTCCACTGAGAAAATATCATCTAATAAATACAGTAAAAATATATTAAAACATAATGATAAAATAATTAAGATAATGAGAAAGCAAATGGATACATGTTATTAACAAACCACTATTGCATACTGGCTAACCTTATCTAAAATGCTCGTTTTCTTATATAATTTGAGTAGACTCCCCATGATATCTTTGCTCGGTATTGGCGTCATTTTGCTTATTGCATGGTTATTATCCAATAACCGCCGTCATATTCCACTTCGAACAGTGACACTCGCTTTTAGCTTACAAGTGACTTTTGCATTGCTTGTCCTTTATATTCCAGCGGGAAAAGCCGCATTAAATGGTGCCACTCATGGTGTCTCTAATGTGATTAATTATGGTCAAGAAGGTGTCAATTTTCTTTTTGGTAACTTAGCAACGGGTAATGTAGGGTTTATTTTCGCCATCAATGTCCTTGGCATCATTATTTTCTTCTCTGCACTGATTTCCGGTCTATACCATATTGGGTTAATGCCTAGAGTCATTAATGTTATTGGCGGGGGGCTACAAAAATTACTGGGCACAGGTCGCGCCGAATCTTTATCTGCAACGGCAAATATTTTTGTCGGTCTGATTGAAGCCCCACTCGTTATTAAACCTTATTTGAAAAAAATGAGTGACTCTCAATTTTTTGCGGTCATGACCTGTGGTCTAGCCTCCGTAGCTGGCGGTACTATGGTTGGCTATGCTGCCTTAGGCGTTGACTTAAATTTCTTAATAGCCGCAGCGTTTATGTCTGCGCCAGCGGGGTTATTAATGGCTAAAATGCTATATCCCCCAAACAAAAATGACCATCAATTAGATGAGATTACTTCAGTTGAAATTCCACGAGCCACCAATGTTATCGAAGCATTAGCCGATGGTGCCATGTCAGGCATGAAAATTGCCGTCGCTGTGGGTGCCACATTGCTGGCATTTGTCGGTGTCATTGCACTGTTAAATGGTTTACTTGGCTTTGTTGGCGATCTATTCGGGATGCAATTAAGCTTCCAGCTTATATTAGGCTATTTATTCGCCCCTATCGCTTGGCTGCTTGGTATACCTTGGCACGATGCCATTATGGCTGGATCGTTAATTGGTAATAAAATTGTGGTGAATGAATTTGTTGCCTTTATTCAATTAATGGAAATAAAAGATCAACTTACACCTCACTCTATTGCTATTGTCACTTTCGCACTCTGTGGTTTTGCCAACATATCGACCATGGCTATTTTAATTGGGGGGTTAGGCAGTCTAGTGCCTGAGCGGCGAAGTTTCATCTCCAAACACGGTTTCCGTGCTATCACAGCAGGGGTCCTCGCCAACCTGATGAGTGCGGCGATTGCAGGGCTAATCTTATCGCTCTAGCGATTAAAATGACGGTCATCACATCATGATGACCGTCATTGCTATGGCTCATTTAAATCAAAAATGATAATTCAAACACTTGTGTCATGACTTTATAGAGCTCTGTACCTTGGTGTACTGATGCTGAAGCAAAGTGCAAAATCGGCACACAGGTTTGATTTAAAGTTAGTGGCGTTAAGACCTGCTCAGTACCATACAAATCAAGTCTTAAGATATTGGCTAATACCTGGCCTTCGGGTAACACTTTGCCTAAAGGCGCTTTATATTCCACCAGTCCTGATAAAGGTGCATGATACTTTTTATAATGTTTAAGATAACAGGCATATCTAGGCATGACTTGAGGCGTTAGCTTTTCTTTAATCACCCCACGATGACTCAAATAAGCCAAAATACCTTTGGCATCATTAAGCGCCTCAGCTAAATCGATATGCTCTTGGCTGCCTAATTCTAAGGTAAATGCAGAAATGGGCACATCAAGGTTTCTTCCCTGACACTTAAGGAAATCACTCAATTGCCACCAAGGACAAAATATGGATTCATCCATCGCGCCACCAAATTCATTGGGGATCACCAAGGTATAAGGGATTGAGAAATAACGCGCGGCTTTAATATCATATTCTGGACAATATAAATGTTTACAGGATTTAGGGCCTGTATGTAAATCAAGGACAATATCAGCCTCATGCGCCAAAGCTTGTAGGTTTAAGGCCAACCTTTTACCGGTACTCAATCCCCACTCATTGTCTAGGCCTTGCAGACAAATATTGACCAATTCCTGCCGATAAGCCTTAATAAGCGCTGCATCATCCAATGCCTGGTGACGCTCAAACCACTGAGCTAATTCAATCACGGGCGCTTGATATTCACGATTCCAATTCATCCCCGTAATAGGATCAAAACGGCCCAAAGTGAACTCACCACTTTTTTGATTAATACCCAAAGGATTGGCGAGAGGTAAAATACGAATGTCACCAAGAATGTCATAAGTTTCAAGCAGTGACATTAATTGAAATATCACTGCATTGCCTTGGACTTCAGCGCCATGAACATTCGCTTGTATAAACACATTAGGGGCTGTTTTATCTCGACCGTCGAAATCAAATATCGGCACATTTAACGCTTGGCCTGTGGCTAGCTCTCCAACTTGTAAGCGAGTTTGACGATACTTCATGAATCACTCCCAAAAGTGGCCTAAAGTCACTGACCACTTCATACCCTGTAAACAAAACGATTGAACATAATGATTCAACATCATTATGCTTCAACTTGTCGCTTCAAATAAATTCTCATGCAATGCCTTGACCACCTGCGCCGCCTCTGACTCAGCCACCAGAACACACAGATTATGCGGACTTGCTCCTTGACAGATCATACGCACATTATGGGGCTCTAAAACCTCAAACACCCGGCGACAAACCCCAGGCGTGGTCGCAATTTTATTGCCTACGATGGCAATCAAGGCCAAATTGTCTTCCACTCTTACACGGCTATGCTTTGATAACTCTTGTAATAACGACTCATTTAATAATCCATTACCACTCGAATCGGAACCCGTTTTATCCAATGTCAACGCCACATTCACTTCAGATGTGGTAATTAAATCAACACTGATTTTATGCCTTGCCAGTATCGCGAAAGTTTCCGCTAAAAAACCTTGGGCATGTAACATTTGTAAGCTATGAAGATTTAATAACGTTTGATCACGTCTCACCGCTACAGCACGATATACTGGCACGGCATCCACTTGATGACGGATCCAAGTACCGCCCTTTTCCGGCGCCCAGCTAGAACCAACAAAAACCTGAATTTTTTGTCTCACCGCAGGTAAAATGGTAGCCGGATGCAAGACTTTAGCCCCAAAAGTCGCCATTTCAGCAGCTTCATTAAAGCTGATCTCTTTAATGGGACGCGCATTAGGTGCCAATCGAGGATCGGTGGTATAAATTCCCGCAACATCGGTCCAAATTTCAACAGCATCAGCCTTCAACGCTTCCGCTAATAACGCCGCTGAATAGTCACTACCCCCTCGTCCTAACGTCGTTGTACAGTGATTATAATCGGCACCTATGAACCCCTGAGTGACAATGATGTGATCGGTCAATTTAGGGGCTAATAATGTCTGAGTCAGTGAGGCTATTTGTTCTATTTGTGGTTCAGCGCGGCCAAAAAAACTATCGGTTCTCATCACCGCTCGCACATCGAATGCACTCGCAGCCGCGCCTTTTTCTCTTAAAACAGCAGCAAACAAAGCAGATGAACATTGCTCTCCTTGCGCTAACAACTCATCTATCGCCGCTTTCGTTCTTGTTTGTGAGAGTTGCTCACTCAATTGGGAAATGCGGTTCAACACTGCATCAATGCTTGCAATGACATCACTCGGATGACCGAGATCACCTAAAATTTGATATTGAATATCCGTAATCTGCTCAATTAATGCTTGGCGTCTCCCTTCTTGAGTATCAGCTTGGGTCAATTCAACCAATAAGTTTGTCACACCACTAGAAGCGCTCACCACCACTAATCGGGTCCGTGGATTATCAATAATAATATGTGCACAGCGATGCATCGCGGCATAATCCGCAACAGAAGTCCCACCAAATTTAGCAACGACTAAAGACATGCTCTTACCTCCATGGCAAACCAAGAGAGAAAGAGAGAAGATAATATAAACGGCACAGCAAACATGAAAAAAGCTCCGAACTTAATGTCGTTCGAAGAGCCTGGTGCAAAACGAGTTTCTCGAAAAAACGGGAAATAGCGATCATCACCAGAAGCCCTCCACCCTATTTATACTCAAACCATTTTGAGTATAGGTGACAATTGCCAGGATTCAGCCTGTACAACCGATAACCAATGCGACCAAACATTGGTGACCTCGGCGCTAATCTCCCTCATAAGTTATCATTGGTGTTAGTCCACCCATAACTTATTACCTAGCTAACGCTCCTCTTCTGCTACTTAAATCTTAATACAATCTAAGAGACATAATAAATACCAAATCCAATAAGATAAAGTCAATGTAAATAAAAACATTAAAAAAAATAATAAGAATAAAACAATAAATTTACATAAATAAACTTAAGAAAAACAAATAGGCAAATAAATTAAAGAATAAAAACAAAATAAAATTAACAATAATAGGAAGTCGAATAATTTGATGAGGGGGATTTGGGTAATTCAGATACCAGTTTCACTTTTTCAGAAAACAGACCTAAACATATTTCTTTTTCTTGAATGAGGCAAGGAATGAGTCGCAGATGATCAGCTTCCACATAATAAATCGCATTCTGATCAAATTTCACCCCCATTTGAATAGCTACATTTCTATCGACGGTGATAGCCCAACTCTTTTCCATATGACGTTTATCCGCTGAAGCCCCCATTATGGCGCGGTAAGGTAATCCTAAGGCCTCTATCTCATTTTGGAGTTTTCTATCCAATAAACGGTTTTGCATCGAAGACAAAAGCACCCCTTGAGGATTGTATGCGGTAATGATCGCAAACGATAATTGACAAGAAAGCGCTTGAGTAGAAAAAAATTCGGTTTCTTGATAACACTGCCAAAAATTATTAACTAAGCTACTCATAAATAAATATTTCTCTAAGATAATCGGTATCATTATAGCAAATGAACATTTTATAATCACCCAAGCGGTTTGGCCAATTAAAATTTTAATTTACAATTTATATTAATCAATGACTTATATAGACAAAAACCACTTTATTGCCTGTTAGCTTAGAATTTATTAACATTTTATTTGTTAACAAATGCCTAAAACGAGTACAATAGAAATGTAAGCCAGTCGACTTAACTCTATTTGGGGTACATGAAGATACAAGTATCCAAGCAAATAAAATTAAGTGTTAGCTACATAACTGTATTCTTGTATTAAATGTAAACTATGCTTAAATTAACATTTAAACTTTAAAAAAAAACAATCGATAAGGAACTTTTCTTTACTTTTGTTTATCGAAGTAACAGTAATACAGTTCACATTTTCTTTTGTGAAATACCCATACTTTACTCGACACAAGGTATGTTGCCGTTTCAAGAACAATTACAGAGAAAGATTAGTCTTGAAACAGTAAATTATTAGCATTATGAGCTCGGGCGCATTTTAAAGTAGCAGGCGCTCATGGTTAGAATAGACTTGACAGAAATTAGGTAACTTAATATGCAAAACCCGCACATTCTGATCGTTGAAGATGAAGCTGTAACCCGAAACACGCTAAGAAGTATTTTTGAAGCAGAAGGATATGTGGTAAGTGAAGCCAATGATGGCGCAGAAATGCATAAAGCGATGCAAGAAAATAAAATTAATTTGGTAGTAATGGATATCAACTTACCAGGTAAAAACGGGTTACTGTTAGCAAGAGAACTACGTGAAATTAATAATATCGGTCTTATCTTCCTTACAGGTAGAGATAATGAAGTCGATAAAATTTTAGGTCTTGAAATTGGTGCAGATGATTATATCACTAAACCTTTTAACCCTCGTGAACTGACCATTCGTGCACGTAACTTATTAACTCGCGTCAATAGCACGGGTGAAGAGTCTGAAGAAAAGAGTGCCGTTGAATACTATCGTTTCAATGGTTGGAGTCTAGAGATCAACAGTCGTTCTTTAGTCAGTCCTCAAGGTGAATCTTACAAACTGCCACGTAGCGAATTTAGAGCTATGCTGCATTTTGTTGAAAACCCAGGAAAAATCCTTAGTCGTGCCGACTTGTTGATGAAAATGACTGGACGTGAACTTAAACCTCACGATCGTACTGTTGATGTGACTATTCGTCGTATTCGTAAACATTTCGAAAGTCTTCCTGATACACCTGAAATCATAGCCACTATTCATGGTGAAGGTTATCGTTTTTGCGGTAGCTTAGACGAATAGTTGGATTATTAAATCAACACCTTTTAAAAGCCAGTCTCACGACTGGCTTTTTATTGATACCCGCTCCCATCCTAAGATAAATTATTCAGTTTGACCTTTTAATTGACGTGCTAAAAAGTCAGTTAACGAACGATATAAATGATTACGCACTTTTTCTCCCCGCATCGAATGTTTCGACCCAGGATAATCAATCATCTGAAAAAGCTTCCCTTCATCCTGTAATGCTTTATACACCCGCGTACTATTTTCAAATAACACATTATCATCAGCCATCCCATGGTACATTAACAATCCTGACTCATAGCCTTGAACATAGGGAAAAACACTGCTGGCTTGATAACCTTCAGCATTGTCTTGTGGCGATCCTAAATACCGCTCAGTATAATGGGTATCATACAAATCCCAATCCGATACTGGTGCACCCGCTATTGCCGCTTTAAACACATTGGGGGCTTTAAAAATACTCATTAACGCCATATACCCCCCATAGCTATGACCATATATCGCAATATTATTACCATCAACGAAAGGTAAGCTTTTCAAATAATTAACACCCAATAATTGATCGTTAAGCTCTGCATTACCTAAATGTTGATAAATAACCTGTTCAAACTGCGTGCCTCTATTGGCCGAACCACGATTATCCAATTGATACACGATAAAACCTTGTTGCAACAAATATTGAGTAAAGTAATCTTGCTCGCTCCAAGCATTAACGACCAACTGAGCATGAGGGCCGCCATAAACACGAACAACCACAGGATATTGTTTTTTAGAATTAAAATTTGTTGGTTTAAACAAACGATAAACTAATTCCTGCCCATCTTCGGCTTCAATTTCTCCCCACTCTGGTAACTGCCAACGTCCAAAAAACGGATAGAGTGGATGAGAAGCAATCACCTCATTTTGTTCAATCCACATCAGCCTTTGACCCACGTCATTATGTAAACTGATCTGCGGCGGTTGAGACAAACTGCTGAAGTTATCTAAATAAATAGGGCTATTTTCTGCAAAAATAATCTGATGAGTGCCACTCAATTGACTGACCGCTTCTATATCGCCGCCCGTCAGAGGAACGCGATATAACTGTTTTTCGACCACCGTCGTTTTACGCCCAGTGAAATAAACCCAAGACTCTTTTTCATCAACATATTCAAGCTTGTCCACTGCCCATTGTCCATGGGTTAATTGACGCTGAACTTGTCCTTTTAAATCATATAAATATAAATGTTTAAAACCATCACGTTCAGACGCCCATATAAAGGCCGCTTGTTTTTTAAGAAAAAACAAATCATCATTTAAATTCACCCAAGCATGACTTTTCTCTTCGATTAATACTTGAGGTTTTTTTAAATCCACTCTCGAGACGACATTCAAATCCAATAGATGCTGATCACGACTTTGCCACTGAAAAGACAGCTCTTCGCTATTAGGCAGCCATTTTACTCTCGGTAAATACATGTCTTTTTCTTCACCAAGCGATACCCAATCAATATCACCACTGGAGAGTGTCACAACGCCTAATGCAATCTCAACATTTGGTTTTCCGGCATAAGGATAGCGCTGCTGGGTCAGCTTAATGCCATCGGCATAAATTTCGTTGCGGGTAATAAGTTCCACCCCAGACTCATCTATTTGAGTGAACGCAATCGCCGACTCATCGGGTGCCCACCAATACCCCGTCATCCGATCCATTTCTTCTTGTGCCACAAATTCTGCCATGGCATTTTTTATTGCCCCCCCCCCATCTCGGGTTAACTGCCTTAAGGCATTTTTCTTCAAATCAAAAGTAAATAAATTTTGCTCTCTCACAAATGACACATAATGCCCTTCAGGGGAAAAACGGGCGTCAGTGACAAAACCTTCCCCAATCGCTAATGATGTTACCTTTCCTGTGACAACAGAGAAGTAATACAACTTATCTGAAGTCGGCAGTAAAATAGCTTGACTGTCTTGTGACCAAAAGTACGCCATGATCCCTTGGCCATAAATACGTTGACGTTCACGCCTTGCCTTCTCTTCATCAGAGAGTGCGGCTGCCACCAGTTGGTCTGCATCAATGAGTCGGCTCTTCTTACCAGATTTAACCTCCATCTGCCATAGGTCATAAAAATGTTGATTATCTTGACGCCCGACAAGATAAGTCACTCTTGTTCCATCGGGTGATAACTTTACCCCTAGAGGTGCCACACCCGCTAAAGCCGGAGAGGCATTAAACCGCTCGATACTGAATGCTGCTTGCCCCCCGTGCACCGAAGGTAACATCTCACTTGTTTTCACTGTCATTGTTGTATTCATATGTGATTGATTGGCCAATAAAGAATTTTTCGGTGTCTTGTCCAGACTGAATGATGATGCATCTGCCGATATCGCACTCAATGGAGCACTCAATATCATCGGCAGCAGTAATAATAAACCTAACCTAAATTCCGATCCTGTTTTTTTCATTATCTTCCTTAACATTTTTGCTTTAACGCCTTTACGCTTACTCTACGCCCACATTAAATCACAAAAAACCAAAATCAGTGTTTTTATATCGATCCCCCAATCAAGGCTGAAAAAATAATCTATCTCGGGTATCATTTACTCAAAAATATCCCCTCATTCGAGTTTATCTCGATATTGTCATAGGAAAGATCATGCAAACCCTTGCCCAGTACCTGACATCACAATCACTGCCCTCTTCTCTTGAAAAACTCATTTTTACATTAGCCGACACATCAAAAACTATTAGTCTTGCGGTCCGCAACGGCGCACTTGCGGGTGTATTAGGTGCAACAGAGCAAGAGAATATCCAAGGTGAAACCCAAAAGAAACTGGATATTATCACCAACGATATGCTGAAAGAGTCACTCAAGGCTGATTTAGCTGTACGTGGACTCGCTTCAGAAGAAGAAGATCATATTGTTGAAGCCAATAACGAAGGGCAATATTTAGTCTGCTTCGATCCCTTGGATGGATCATCAAACATCGATATCAATTCACTCGTCGGGACGATTTTTTCTGTCCTGCCAATGCAGAAGCCAGTCTCTCAAGGCTCACTCACTGAGCAGCACTTCCTACAAAGCGGGCGTCATCAAGTCACCGCAGGTTACATGCTCTACGGCCCTTCCACTATGATGGCGCTCACGACAGGTCAAGGAGTACAATTTTTTACCTTAGACCCTAATAGCCAAGAATACTTACTCACCAATGACAACGTTAACATCAGCCCCGACACAGCAGAGTTTGCCATCAATATGTCAAATCAACGTTTTTGGGAAGCGCCAATGCAAACCTATATTGATGAGTTATTATTAGGGACCCTAGGCCCAAGAGAAAAAGCGTTTAATATGCGCTGGATTGCCGCTATGGTAGGCGACGTGCATAGAGTGTTATCACGTGGAGGCTTATTTACCTATCCTGCGGATCATAAAAACCCGAAAAAACCGTTTAAACTACGTTTGATGTATGAAGCCAACCCAATGGCTTGGTTAGTCGAACAATCGGGCGGAAAGGCATCAACAGGTTATGAGAATATTCTGGATATTGAGCCCGAGCATATTCATCAAAGAGTGGCTGTTATTTTAGGTTCTCGCAATGAAGTTGATATCTGCTTACGCCACCATCAAGGTGATAACAGCGATGAGATCAATACCCAAGTCGCACCGTCACTGGTCTAATATCTAAATGATAATCCCGTAACATCAAGCTTCAAAAAGATAAAATAGTAAAAGGATGAAAAAACATCAACAATCGTTTCATTCATCCTTCTTTACCCCCACAAATTACATCCAGCGTTTGTTCAAAATCTTGCTGTGTTGGAAATAAATTCAGGTGTGATGCATTAGGAATGATGCTTAAAACACGAGATTGTGCTTGGCTGGCAGCAGCATAAAGTCGTTCCACTAACGGTAACGGGATCACCTGATCCTGCTCGGCTGCGACAATCACAATATCGCCTTTAAACTGCTGTAAAGTATCAAAAGCATCTGAGTCATACCAACTATTCTCAACCCGAATTATGTTTGAAAATACGGGTCCAAAGCGCACATTTCGCGCCGCTGGGGTATAAATACCCGGCACCAGCAATACTAATTGCTGTACCTCTATAAGCGCTGTTAATTTAATCGCCGTATAAGCACTCATACTCGAACCAATCAACCTCGTCGACTTCATGTTAATTGTCTTAATCACCGCTAAGGCTTGCGCTTCTCTGTGCGCCAATGAACTCTCGCTCAACTGACCACCCGTTTCACCATGGCCCATAAAATCAAAGGCCGCGCTCGATACCCCG
Organism: Shewanella surugensis; assembly: GCF_023284005.1. Taxonomy (GTDB): domain Bacteria; phylum Pseudomonadota; class Gammaproteobacteria; order Enterobacterales; family Shewanellaceae; genus Shewanella; species Shewanella surugensis. The sequence continues at coordinate 2,500 of NZ_JAKIKS010000119.1, read as the reverse complement.
CGCGAAAATAAGGCTTGTCTGAGTTTAACAAATCGCGCACGTGAAGATTGACCCGCCCCATGCATCACTAACGTATCGCAAGAATCAGGGTAACAATCACCTTTTAACACATGCTCCTGAAAAGAAAGCTCAAATGGGGATAACATCATAGCGCTCCTATATATATCAATTCTATTATAGCAATCCTATTAAAGGCTTTTTCTATCGTCATTTAACATAATAATAAAATAGACAAAAGCCGCTTTGTAGCGGCTTTATTCAATCAGTAACAGGTAAGCGACTCAACCGTCAGCTCATGACTCATCACTGACAACAGAGGCCACTTGATCTTGCTTTACTTTCTTTTCAGTAGCATCAACAATGGTTAATACCGCGGCATCTCCCACCACATTACAGGAAGTGAGTACCATATCCAGCAATCTATCCAGCGCAGCAATAATGGCAAAGGCTTCGACAGGTAAACCCAGTTGATGAATAAGCACCCCTATCATCACTAAAGCCCCGCCCGGAATACCGCCCGCGCCGACTGACAGTAAGAAAACACTAAAGATCAACGTCGGTAATTGCTCTGAAGTAATGGGTGTACCAAAGGCATTCGCCACAAAAAACACCGCGATGGTGATATAAATAGAGGCGCCGCCCATGTTCATCGTCGCCCCTAAAGGCACACCAAAACCGGCAATAGATCGACTCACACCTAATTTATCAGTCAGGGTTCGCATGGTCACAGGGATAGTGGCATTGGAGCTCACCGTCGACAATGAAAACATAATTTGCTCACGGGTTTTTAATCTGAATTCTTTTGCCGATACCGGCGTGAATAGCCCAACCGCCATCGGATAAACCACAAAAATCCATGCAATTAAGATGGTTAAAATAATCGCCACATAACCTAATACACTGACAAAAATACCTGCATCAAATGTTGCGCCCAATTTTAACATCAAGGCAAACACACCAATGGGAGCGAGGCTCATCACTACAGTGATAAGCTTCATCATAATGGCATTAGCCACCTGAAAACCCGACACAGCGCTAGCCGCTTTGTCACCCAATGATTTAATCACGCCACCCAGTAACAATGCGAGAAAAATCACTTGCAACATATTACCCGAACTAAAAGCGGTGATCACATTACTTGGCACAATATTGACCAACAAGTCCAATAAATTAGGCAATTCGGTCGTCGTGATCTGTACATCAGCGCTCCCTGCCAAAGACATGCCTGCGCCAGGCGTGAAAATCAGCGCTGCCGCCACCGCTGTTGCAATGGCTAACACCGTATTGATTAAATAAAAGCCAAAAGTTTTCCCCCCCAGGCGACCAAAGTTCTCTAATTCTTCTAAATCACACACACCGCAAACAATACTCACAAAAACAAGCGGCACAACCAGTACCATAATCATGCGAACAAACATGGTGCCAATGCCTGAGGCAATGTCCACCAAGGTATGTGAAAAAATCGGCACATCGGTCAAAAAGTATTGAATACACGATCCCAAGATGAGCCCTAAAAATAGACCAATAAAGATCCGCGTCGAAAGTGATGTTGTCATATATTTACCTAACTCAAAAAAAATCAATAAGCACGCCTTAATGGCATGTCTTTTTAACTGCACTCAGTTATTCATAACGTCATTAACTGAGCCCAGCTTTAATGATATCAACCCTGATAATATTGCTGTTTACCGCGAATAATCGACGTAAAAGGCGTCCCTTCAATTTGTGAGGCCAAATAGTGAAACATGCTGGGCTTAATTACAAATAAAAAGCGTCAAATTGCGAGCAGATCAATAAAAAGTCATTTCCACTCGCAAACTGAAATTTAACGAAATGTTTAAAAAGTAAATGCAAGGATCTTTACAAGGGTAAAAGCAACAAGTTAGACATGCAAGCAACCATTAACAATCAACTACTCATATTAAATGACAAATAACAAAATCAGTAAAAGTCCCCTACAAACTGAAAAAATAAAGGGACAGAATAACGATAATAAGCAAAGATAATGAGCAACCGCTTATTACCTTTTCTCATTAATGTGTGCTATCAATGAAGACTCACATGAAAACTAAAATCAGTAAACATTAGGACAACCACAATGCCACATCACGAATAATAAAGTTTCCCATATAAACAGGATCGGGCTCGTCTATCAAGGTCAGCTCAAAATACGCTTTATGCTCCTCTGATAGCGCTTCATAACCGCCAATGACTTGATACAACCAAAACTAGGACAGCCACAATTCCACATCTCGAATAATAAAATTACCCGTATAAATAGGATCGGGCTCGTCTATCGGGGCCAGCTCAAAATACGCTTTATGCTCCTCGGATAACACCGCATAATAAAATTACCTGTATAAACAGGATCGGGCTCGTCTATCAAGGCCAGCTCAAAATACGCTTTATGCTCCTCTGATAGCGCTTCATAACCGCCAATGACTTGATACAACCAAAACTAGGACAGCCACAATTCCACATCTCGAATAATAAAATTACC
>NZ_JAKIKS010000118.1 GCF_023284005.1 Shewanella surugensis | reverse complement strand
ATGGTTATCTTGCCATGATTTTATCACTTTTGATGCACTCAAAGAGAGTGTAAAAAACATCATGGATAATTATCCGTCAAAATATACGATAACTTTTAGTTAAGCACTTATAAGTTAGAGGTTACGTCAGGATCTGCCGCCACTTTCCCCTTTTTACATTTATTGTTGTTAATCTGCCTATTTTTTATTTTCAGAATAATAAGTCATCGTTAGGATTGGTTTATCAATATGAAGATCATTATATTTTTATGACATCTAATAGATTAACTGACTATTTTAAATATATGTTTAGCCTGTGCGATAAGGCTTGTCATCTTTATTTTAGCCATTTATTCAAAACTGCCAATAAAATCATTCAACATATAAAACCCGCATAGAACGTGAGCGCCTGAGGGATCGAGTGTGAGCAAATTCAATAGCTTTTGATCCAGTGCAGCAATTACCCCTTCACTGGTGACTTCACACACACCTCGTGAGCTTGAGATATTATTGATAATGTCACTCTCAAGCAAGGTCGCCATATCATCATAATTCCCCTCAGTGACTAACACATCTTCTTCATATTGATATAGATAAATCGGAAAATTAATCTGGTTATCTATCATATAATCTTGCAGTGACACATCATTACCCGTATCACTGTCTAATAACGTGATGTCCGACATGCTGGTGAGACTGTTCTTAAACAGCAAAGATTTTAAGGTGTCGTACTCGTGAGTGTAAATATAAGCCAGTGCGAAACTGGGTTTGAGGGTATAAACGGTATTGCCCAATAAACTGGTTTCGAGAAAAATGTCATCATCATCGATATCTAGGCCGTAATACTCTCTAAATCCAGGTAAAATATAGCCTTTTAAAAACCCCACTTGATAGGGGACTAAGGCATATTCAGTGTAATTTAAATAATTTTCATCGCTATTATCGAAATAGGCGGCCATCATGCCGTCCATCGTTTTAGTGAGGTTATAAGGTCCTTCACCCGCCCACGTTGCTGCTAAGTTGGTATAGCCTTGGTATAAATATCTCAGCATTAGGGCGATAGTGGAATGCCCTCCTTGAGAATAGCCAAATAAAGTGGTTGAATTGGCTGTGATATCGATAGGGGTTTGTTCTGAATATTGCTCATTATAAAACTGCTGAAAGGCGTTGAGGGCATCGAGGCTAAAAGTAGCGGCGGCATCTTCAATCAAATAGGCGGGAATAGCCTCTTCGGCAACCCCATTACCTAAATAATATGAGGCGACGACAAAATAGCCATTGGAGGCGGCTAAGTTCCCTAATAATTGGGCTGCGCTGTCAGCTTTGCCTACATTTTCTCCGGTGTATTTTTGGTAGCTTAATATTTTCATTTCATCACTGTCTAACTGTGAGTCTACCGCAGAGGCTGGAAAGGCAATATAGGCTGAAAGTTCGATGGTATTACCGTCGGGCGTTGCTGAATAATAAGTGATTGTGGTGGTGTAAACACTTTGATCGTAAGGGGGAATAGCAACATAAGGAAAAACAGGATAAATAAGTGCCCGCTCCGCAACGGTTAAATTAAGCTCATCGATATAAGATTGTTTTAATTCTTCTTTAGTATATAACGTCGGGGTGGTAAAGCTGGTAAAACTCCCTTGCTGCTGAGTACTACTGGTGAAGTTGACGATTTCATCATCGTTTTTTGTGATTGAGTATTTTGCACTGGTTGCGCTGATATTGAGATCGAAGACTTGTTCCTGTGAGTGGTTATAGATATTTTCTGTTTTACTGATAGTTTGTTTAGTCGTGAGCTGATGTTCAAAAATAGTGTCTCTGTGTAAAACATAGTTTGCGTCGTTGTCAATGTTGGAATAGCCAAAATCGGAGGCTCTAAGCTCATGGGGGAGTGGGACGGTTAAGCCTAAGGTGAGATCGGAAGGGTCATAAAAGCTGGATTGTGGTTGTATATAGCGATGAAAAGCGATGGCTGCAGCAGACTCGGAGATGAGTTGCCCTCGTCCAGTGTTGGCAAGAAACAGCGATTTAAGTTCATCAAATATCAGTAAATTGATCTCAAAATTATCGGTGGTAGAACTAAAATTAACGGTGGATTCATGAATGCTTTCGAGCTTGCCAACCTCAACTATTTGGATCCCATTACTGCTGTTTGAGTCTTCATCCAATGTCATCAGTAGTCGATTAATATTGATAGGGATATTGATATCTTGATAAGAGTCATACCAACTGCTTAAGCTGATAATGGCGTTGGAGGTAAGTTTAGGAAATAAAATATTTCTGTCAGCAGTCCCTAAATAGAAGACAATGTCTTCACCTTCTTGATATTGAAATTCACCATTGTCATTGGTTACGCCAGCGTGTGTCGACGTCACATAAGGTAATTGGCTGACCGGACCATTATTGAGTAACACGCCTGTTTTAACTTCCGTTTGTGTTTGAGTAATGGTACTCGAGCTGCTGTCATTACATGCACTGATGAATACGGTCAGGCTGGCGAAGAGTAATAGCGAGGCGATTTTCATTTTGGCTTTCCAAGTATTGAGCAATTTAGGGTTACTTGGATATAACACTAGATGAGGCGGGTTTATTTAGCCATTGAGATTGACTTTATAGGTAGATAAAATGTAAAACAGTTTATTTTAGTCATTTGAATTAATCCTAAGTAATATGGGCGTCATTGGCACAAGGTTACTTAGGATTGAAGACGCTAGCGATTGATGAAGAGGTCGGTGATAAAGTAAACCTTGTTCGTTTAGGTTTAAGCCTTCTTTTGTTTTTTGAGCCCTAAGCCTAATTCTCTGCCTCGCATGCGGGCATAAAAAGGAAAGCCAATTAATAATGCCCCAATGAGTATCACTTCACTGAGAGCGAAGATAAATTGATCTTGCGTCACGTAAAGCAAGGTTAATCCATGCAGCATATACAAACACAGAATAAAGCTACCCCAAGCATAAGTATAAGGATCACCTTTAATGACGCCTTTTAGGGGGGATATCAAGGGTAATATCCACAGTATACTGAATATGAGTGAATATTCTCCACTCATGCCTTGATGGATAAATTGTGCGCCTAAGAGCAATACCAGTAAGCAATAGCCCGCTCGGCAGACAGTAAAAAGGGTATTCGTGTTCATGATGACTAATCCAGAGGAAGTAAGGTTAAGACATTTTCAGGTGGGCGGCCAATGACGGCTTGGTTATTGGCTAATACAATCGGGCGCTCAATCAGCTTAGGGTTTTGTACCATGGCTTGGATGAGTGCATGATTGCTGAGAGTTTCATCATCTAAACTCAGTGCCTTGTATTCTGCTTCTTTTTTGCGCATTAATTCTCTTGGGGTTAACCCTAATAGCGTCAGAATATGAGTGAGGGTCTGTTCACTTGGTGGGTTTTTTAAGTACTCAATGATGGTGATCTGAGCGTTATTTTCTTCTAATAATGTGAGAGTCTGTCTGCTTTTTGAACATCGAGGGTTATGGTATATGCTGACTTGTGTCATAACAAGGTTGATCCTATGTGTAATATCAGGCTTATGATACTGTAAAGCCGCGCGTTGGCCAATTAAACTTATAGTGGGTGTGTCTCTTGGACACTCAATGTCGATCCGTGTTCAAGAGATAACATGAATATTGAGTCCGATCATTTTAAGCTCTCGAGTGTTTTTTCAGATTGTTTAAACTGTTGAATACGTGCATTAATTCTTGCGAGTTGTAAGGGGTTTCCTTTCGAAAAACGATAGGCATAATTGAGTTGATCGATCGCATTTTTATAATCGGCCATTAGGGCTAAGGATTCTGCTTTAACAAAATATGCCATGGCCTTATTATTGAGTTTTTTATAGGCCGTTTCCAGTAGACTGTAAGCAATTTGATCGTCTTTATTTAAGAAAATCAAATCTTCTAATAAAGGGATGGCATTATTGGGCTCACCGGCTTCGATATAGGCATTGGCTAAATTGGTATTAATGACGTTGGAAGTTGGTTTAAGTTGTTGGCGTTTTAGTAACATCTTAATGGCGATTTTATATTCTTGTTTTTCCAGTAATAAGTCTGTTTCGGTATCAATATAAAAAACGTTATATTTATCTTTGGCTAATAATGTATCGATGATTTCTTTTGATTCATCCATTTTTTTTAACCGAAATAATGCTAAGGCTTTGCCATAGAGGGCTGCATTTTTAAAGGTGTAGCTTTTATCTTTTAATTGTTGTTCAAATAAACTCAATGCGGCTTCTGGGCTGTAGTTTGAAAAGCGAACTTGTATTCGGGCTTTCGCTAATTGAAAGTTGACATTATCGGGCACAAAGCGATTGGGATATTGCATGGCGCGATTACGAGCATCGGTAATACGAGACTCGGGTAAGGGGTGAGTCAGTAGCATTTGGGGGGGGGTTGTCGTATAACGATAGCGGGCAGCGAGTTTTGCAAAAAAACTGGCAGTAGCTTTAGGATCAAAGCCAGCATTGACCATGACTTGTGTGCCTAACCTATCGGCCTCTTTTTCATTGGAACGCGTATAGTTAATTTTAGCTTGGGTTGAGAGCGCTTGGGTGGTGGCAAGGGCGGCCATTCCAGCTTGAGGAGCCGCAATGGTGAGTAAAATAGCGCCTAGCATACTGGCCATCGTTGCGGTGGATGTTTTTTCTTGTGCTTCTAATGAACGCGCCAAGTGGCGTTGAGTCACATGGGTAATTTCATGACTTAGGACCGAAGCGAGTTGACTTTCGTTGTCAGCATTTAAAAATAACCCTGTATGCACGCCTACGTGGCCGCCAAAGAAGGCAAATGCATTGATTTCATCATTTCTTATAAGGAAGAAATAAAAGGGGGTTTTCACATCTTGAGCATGGGCGACAAGTTTGTTCCCTAGTTCAGTAATATATTGGTTAAGCACCGGATCATTGAGCACCGGGCTGGATGAGCGGATCAGCCGCATATAAGCATCACCATAAATGGCTTCTTTTTCTAAGCTAAAGGTATTGACCGCAGCAGTGCCCAAATCGGGTAATTCAGTGCTGCCTATGCCCATAGCGGGGCTGATAGAGATCAGCAATGATAAGGCACTTGCTAATATTTTTTTTGAAAATGTATGTTTACTCAAGTGGATCCTTATTAACATCTACAGATTAAGGCGACTGCTTTACAGCTCATATAGTCTCTCTATTTTTCATCAATCAACGACACTATTTGGTTTGTTTCTGCTTATTTTGTGAGGACTTTTTTCAACGTAACACGCTTTTTGTCTTAACAAGATAATGTTTGCTTGTAGTTTCGTTTACTTACTAGGATAATAGGCAAAGTTTGTTTATAGCAAGTTGATTATGAATATTATTGATTTAACAAGTGATGTTTGCCCGTTAGCGTTAGTTAAATTAAAATTGGCGTTAAAGCAACCGCTAGGCGGTCCGTTACTTGTGTTATTGTCAGACCCCGGTTCTAAACAAGATGTTCCCTCATTTTTAAAAAAAAAGGGTTATCGTTACGAAAATGTATCTCATTGTGCTGGTATCGTACAGTTGAAAGTGTATCCCTGAATAAAGTCAGCTTCCAATAAAGTGTCACGTTTGTTGGTTCTTAATGTGTCAGGATGGTTGTATGATTATGATGTTCCCCATCGTTAGTATTGCTCAAAATGGTTAAATCTCTTAGGAAAAAATGGCGCCCAGTCGTCTTATTTTCATCTATTCTTGTAGTGTAAACCCTCTTAGGAAGTCACATGTTTTCCATTATTAGTCATTGGTATAAAACGCGATTTAGCGATCCTCAAGCCGTTACTTTAGTTTTAATTTTGTTGGGTGGCGGGTTAATTTTGTATTTTGCTGCGGGCATATTAGCCCCTTTACTCGTTGCGTTGGTGTTAGCCTTTTTGTTGGAGTGGCCCGTTGAAAAAATGGGCAGGCTGGGGATAAAAAGAACGGTGGCAACCTCTATCGTGTTATTACTTTTTTTAGGTCTCTGCGTACTCATTATTTTTGGTTTAGTGCCGAGTATTTGGCGACAAGGCGTGGCCTTAACGTCTGATTTACCTTCCATGCTTGACCAGGGACTGAAGACAATACAAGCGTATATTAACCAATACCCTCAATGGGTGAATACCGATCAGCTTGATGTCATGATTTTAGAAATCAAGAAGATGTTAGATACCCAACATTTATTGAATGTGGGTAAACATTTACTGGGATATTCTGCGTCATTATTAGTGCTAATGGTTTATGCCATTCTTGTACCGTTATTGGTGTTCTTCTTTTTAAAAGATAAGCACAGTTTAATTAAGAAGAGTACTCGCTTTTTTCCAAAAAATAGAGAGTTGTCTCAACGAGTATGGCGTGAAATGCATCAACAGATTTTAAATTATATTCGCGGTAAAGTGATTGAAATCATGATAGTTGGGGTCGTGAGTTATATTTTCTTTGCGGTGATGGATTTACGTTATGCCGCATTATTGGGTGTATTAACGGGATTGTCAGTACTGATTCCTTATGTGGGGGCGACACTCGTCACCTTGCCCATTGCTTTAGTCGCTTTTTTCCAGTGGGGCATTACGCCTGAATTTGGTTACTTAATGTTAGGCTATGGGATTATTCAAGCGCTTGACGGTAATGTGTTAGTGCCGATTGTTTTTTCTGACGCCGTGGATCTACATCCGGTGTTTATTATTGCAGCCGTACTCATTTTCGGCGGTCTTTGGGGTGTGTGGGGGGTATTCTTTGCGATACCGTTAGCCTCATTAATTAAAGCGGTGGTCAATGCTTGGCCAGTGCCTGAAGACGTGAGTATCTAGGCCAAGTCATCGATTGAATAAGGCAAGAATGGAAGCCGTCATTTTCAATGATGATGTTTAAACGGAAGGGATGATATGGAAATGGCATTTCTGCAAGGTTTTGGGTTAGGTGGCAGTCTCGTCGTTGCAGTGGGTGCCCAAAATGCGTTTATTTTAAAACAAGGCTTAAAGCAATCTCATCCTTTGTTAATCGCTGCGCTGTGTTCATGCATTGATGCCCTGATGATCACCTTTGGGGTATTGGGTTTTGGCCGAGTGGTGGTGGCGTTTCCTGTTATTATTAATGTGGCGCGTATTGGAGGGGCTTTATTTTTGTTTACATACGGTGCACATGCACTTTATATGTCTTTTCAACATAGTCGTAAATTATCGACTGACATGAAACAAGTGGAATCAATACCTCGTGTATTATTGCTTACATTAGGATTGAGTTTATTAAACCCAAGTTTGTATTTAGATACTGTGTTATTGCTGGGCAGTATTAGTGTCCAATTTCAAGGTGTTGAGCGAGTTTTATTTGCAGTCGGGGCCATTATGGCTTCATTAGGTTGGTTTTTTAGCTTAAGTTTTGGGACTAAATACTTAAGTCCGGCTTTTAATCAACCGCAAGCTTGGGTTTATCTTGATAGGGCTATTTGCTTGATTATGTGGTCTATTGCGCTGATATTAATGGCGCCTTATATTTTAGCATCATGATTTCAAAGTGCCCAAGTGGACGTGATAGCGACGAACACTTGGGATAATGCGGATTAAACTTATTTATTATTGGGCTTGTAAGTACGCCAGCACGACGTCATGGTGATCTTTGGTTTTAAACTTATTAAAAACATGGCTCACATTGCCATCTTGTCCAATTAAAAAGCTTAATCTGTGGATGCCATCATATACTTTGCCCATAAACTTTTTCTCGCCCCACACCCCAAAGGCATCGGCGATGGCATGATCTTCATCACTAAGCAGTGAAAAATTGAGTTCGTGTTTATCGGCAAACTTACCGAGTTTAGCGACCGGATCGGGACTCATGCCCAGTACGGTAACATTGGCATTCTCTAGCGGTGTTTTGCTGTCTCTTAAGCCACAAGCTTGCACGGTACAGCCAGGGGTCATCGCTTTCGGATAGAAATAAACCAATACCGGCCTCTTCGCTAAACAGGTTGCTAATGAGATGCTCTGTTGATGTTGGTCGGTTAAGGTGAAATTGGGCGCTTTATCGCCTGCTTTTAATGTATTCATTGTGAGATAAGATCCTGAGTAGAGACATCTTGCATGCGCTGAATGGTGCATTGGAGTGACAGTTCATGAGCAAGTTGATTAATATTGACTTCGAGCGTGTCGACTGTGGCGGTTTCGGGGACATTGATACTTAAAAAAACATGTTGGATGGGCGATCCCGCCTGTTCTTCTGAATAGGATCGCACTGCAGCAAGGTCAAGTGACTGATCGGCTAAAAATTGAGTGATTTTTTGCATGGTACCACGTTGATCAACGCCATTGAATGTCACTTCTAAACGAGAAGGGTAATGCGGCGCTGTGTGTTTGGACGTCCGTTTCATCACTGTCATCATTTCTAGAGTAACGCTTAATTCGGGTAGTAGGGTTTCCATTTTAGAAATGGCACTCCAAGAGCCGGAAAGCATCATGATAAGGGTAAATTCGTTACCGAATAATGCCATTCGACTGTCGACAATATCACAGTCACAGTCACTGGCTAATCGTGCGAACTTACTGACAATGCCAGAGCGATCTGAGCCCATTGATGTGACAACCAAGTGATTGGACATTCGACTTCCTTATTATTAATTAAAATATTAGCCGCAATGCGGCTTTTATCGATTTTGCTGGACTAATGCTATCACAACTTAATAATTTTGCGATCATAGTCCGGTTTCAAAAGGGGTGGCGTTAATGAATTCATCGGGGAGTTGATTGAAATGTGTTAAATTAATCATCTAGTTTAACTATATGAATTAAAGCAATAAAATCAAGTTTTTTTGTTGGACTGAAATGATCGATATTAACGCGAATGATGCTGAAGAATTTAATGAGATCAGCGCAGCCCTCAACTTATCCTTATCTGCGTTGCGGTAAAAAGAGTGAGAGAGTAGACTAGGGCTTGTTTTTAAACCTTGTCATCAGTACCATAGCCAATCCTGAATCCTTGGGGAAGACACATGATAACCGGAAGCATTGTAGCCTTAATCACACCAATGAATTGTGATGGCACAGTAGATTTTGCAAGCCTAGAACAACTCGTCGAATACCATATTGCTCAAGGGACTGATGCCATAGTGGCAATAGGCACCACGGGTGAGTCAGCAACATTACCCGCAGCAGAACATATTGAAGTGGTTGCCCAAGTGGTGAAGTTCGCCGCGGGTCGGATCCCTATTATTGGTGGTAATGGCGCCAATTCCACTGCCGAAGCCATTGAATTAACGCAAGGGCAAGCCAAAGTCGGTGTTGTCGCTATGCTAGGTGTCACGCCTTATTACAATAAACCGTCTCCTAAAGGTTTGATCGCACATTTTAAAGCGGTTGCAGCCAGCACGGATATCCCTCAAATTTTATATAATGTCCCCGGTCGTACCGCTGTGGATATGTTACCGGAAACGGTGGCGGAATTAGTGAGTGTGCCAAATATTATCGGCATTAAAGAAGCCACTGGGGATTTATCCCGCGTGGCGCGCCTGCGCGAGCTGTGTGGTCCTGATTTCTTGTTATACAGCGGTGATGATGATACCGGGCGTGAATTTATTGAATTAGGCGGAAATGGTATTATTTCGGTAGCCAATAATATCGTGCCTAAACAGTTTAAAGATATGTGTGATGCCGCGCTTGCGGGTGATAGCCAAAAAGCCAAAATCATTGAATCTCCAATGAAAGGATTGTTCTCAGTATTGTTTTGCGAAGCGAATCCTATCCCTGTAAAGTGGGCAGCTCATCGTATGGGCTTGATCACCAATGGTAAAATTCGTCTCCCTTTGACGGAACTTTCTGATGAGTATCATGGTCTGTTGTTAGAAGAAATGAAAAATGCCCGAATAGAGGTTAATTAATATAATGCTAAAGCAAGTCACACCACTGATCCTTATTGTAGCTGTTTCAGCTTGCAGTACGTCCATGGAACGAAGACAAGCCGATGGTGCTGAGAAGTATGCCAATACAAAGGCGACGTCCGATCTTATTATTCCAACGGGGTTATTAACGCCGAAATACAGCTTGGAATATGCGATCCCCCCTTTAGGTGCTAAGGCTGATCCTAAGCAAATCGGTCCCGCTTTAGATATTCGTCCTCCTTTACAGGTTCTGCCGATGGCGGAAGGAACCCGAGTCGAAGAAGGTGATGATAATATTAAAGTGGTGGTTGAAACCATTGGTACCGATGTCGATCTTAAACAAGAATTGTTTAGTGATGTTAAAGAGTATTTAGCAAAAGAAGCGATCAAGATCCGTCAAGAAGATTTTGATGCGGGTAGCATAGAAACAGATTGGATCACCACCAAAGAAGTGGTTGACTCGAGTATGTGGGGAGAAGATAAGGTCTTTGTTCTTCGCCAGCGTTACTTGTTTGATATTACGGTGAGTCCACATGGACGCACTGGCGATTTAACCATTAGTTTGGTTGAACATGAGCAAAGTTATAATGGTGAGCCACAAGATATTTTATTAACTGCAGGTGATAAACGTCGTTATACTATTGATATGCTTAATGAAGCAGTGAGCTACATTGGTATTAAACGTGAGCATGCACTTAAGAATAAGCGTTTACAAGACAGCCAAGGTATTGATGTTAGTTTGATTGATGATGGTGATGAATCGCCGTATTGGTTAGCGGATGCAGGTTATAAACGAACGTGGGAAAGATTAAGTATCGTCTTACCTGAGATGGGCTTTGATATTACCGATACGGATCCCAATTTGGGGGTGTATTTTGTGAAGGTGGAGGATGACTCCGGTTTCTGGAGCTCGATTTGGAGTGACAATGATGTGACGCTTCCTGAAGGGGATTATCGGATCACCTTGAAAGATGTGCCTGGCGATCTAAAGAAAACGTCCCTTTATCTTACCGATGCAGATGACAAAGCGGTGAGTGATGAGATGATTAAACAAGTTTATGCCACTTTATCTGATTTGATGCAAGAAAAACGTAAAGTGAGGTAGCGTGTATACTGACTTGAGAGAGGAAGAGGGCTAGGGTCTTTTTATCTCAATGTCTTGACTGTTGAAAATGCCAATCAAATTATTTGATTGGCATTTTTTATGATATTTAGCGTATTGTGCATGATTGAATACATTGGAATGATGGGTAAAATTTTCACAAGGTCGATTAATTGTTTATTATGTTCATTTAAATCCCCTAATGGATTAAAACTCAAGTAGAATGCGCCCCCATGACAGATGAAATAATATTGACTGATTTACACAGTCACACGACAGCATCAGATGGGCTGTTAACCCCCTCTGAGTTAATCGATCGCGCCATCTCAAAAGGCGTGCAGGTTTTTGCGATTACCGATCATGATACGACGGCCGGTCTTGCAGAGGCTCATGCCTATAATAGTGCGCATGAAACGCCGTTAACCTTGATTAATGGGGCTGAAATTTCAACCCGCTGGAACAGTTTTGATATCCACATAGTGGCATTAAAGATTAATGTGGATAATCCCGTTTTAGCCACTTTTCTTGAAAATCAGCGGAGACTGCGCACTGATAGAGCCAAAGAAATCGGTGAACGTTTATTAAAAGCGGGCATTGAAGGGGCCTATGAAGGGGCGAAACGTTATGCGGGAGATGCGGCCATTAGCCGAGGACATTATGCTCGCTGGTTAGCAGAGAAAGGGTATGCGACCAATATGGCCAATGTGTTTAAGCGTTACTTAGCCCGCGGTAAAACAGGTTATGTGCCGAATAATTGGGGCAGTATGGCTGAGGCGATTGAGGTGATCCACCAAGCGGGAGGTGTCGCGGTGTTAGCGCATCCTAATGGCTATAAATTATCGGCTAAATGGGTTAAACGTTTAGTGCGAGAGTTTAAAGAATCCGGTGGGGATGCGATGGAAGTCGTGCTAGGCCAGCAAGCGATTGATGATAGAGCTCAGCTTATTGCGTTGAGTGTATTGAATAATTTATCTTGCTCTTTAGGCAGTGATTTTCACTTTCCGAGTAGCTGGATAGAATTAGGTCGAAATTTGTTTCAGCCCAAAGGCGTGAATTGGGTTTGGCAATCAACACGTTGGATGGAAGCAAAATGAGTCAGTTTTTTTACGTACATGAAGATAATCCGCAGGCGAGATTAATTAATCAAACAATTAATGCGTTAAAAAATGGGGGGGTGATTGTTTACCCTACTGATTCGGGTTATGCACTTGGTTGTTTAATTGGTGACAAAAATGCCATGGGCCGTATTGCTCAAATAAGGCAAATCGATAATGATCATGATTTCTCCTTGATGTGCCGCGATCAATCTGAATTGTCGACATATGCTAAGGTCGATAATCAAGCTTATCGCGTGCTGAAACATAATACCCCGGGCGCGTATACGTTTATTTTTAAAGCGACGAAAGAAGTCCCTAAACGTTTGCAAAACCCTAAAAAGAAAACCATTGGGATCCGCGTTCCTGATAATGTGATTGCATTGGCTTTGTTAGCAGCATTGGGGGAGCCGTTGATGTCGACCAGTTTGATTTTGCCAGGGCAGGACTTTACTGAGTCTGATCCTGAGCATATTCGCGATATCTTGGAACACCAAGTGGATGTGATTGTTCATGGCGGCTATTTAGGTGAAAAACCGACCACAGTGATTGATTTATCCGAAGGTGATATTCATGTTTTACGTGAAGGCGCTGGAGATGTGGCTCCCTTTCTTTAATTGTGAGTCAGTTACAGGTATAATCGCGCACTTTGTGATGGGGATGTAAAGGGGGTTACAGCGAAAAAGTAGTGATATAGCGCGATGCTTTATTTGCATAAACGTTATTATTGGTGCATTTTTAAAGGGGGATCATTTGAGTCAGATTGTGTTTTCTGCTCACGTTATTACCCTGTAGACTCTCCCCGTTAACTAAACGGTGTGATTGATTATCGATAAGAGGATAAACGGATGGAAGGGATCCAAGCGATCCAAGAGCCATTACCCTTAGCCGTGATCCGAGGGGAGCCGGTGAAGGCTTTTCCTAAAGATCTTTTCATTCCTCCTGAAGCCTTGGAAGTCTTTTTAGAGTCTTTTGAAGGGCCATTAGATTTATTGCTGTATTTGATCCGTAAGCAAAAATTGGATGTGGTGGATTTACCCATTCATGCGATTACGGAACAATATTTAGAATACGTGGCTTATTTACAAGGCAGTAAGGTTGAACTCGCGGCAGATTATTTAGTGATGGCTGCGACATTGGCTGAGATTAAGTCTCGTTTGTTGTTACCTAGGCCTGAATTAGGTGTTGAGGAGGAAGAGGATCCTCGTTGGCAATTGATCCGGCAGCTAAAAGCCTATGAAGTAATTAAAGAAGCGCAATCTCAGTTAGATCAGTTGCCGAGGTTAGAGCGGGATTTTTTTCAAGCGCGAGCGACACCGGCTGATAATATTAAGCCAGAGCTGTTACCTGTGGACGTGTCATTAAGCGATTTAGCGCGTGCTTTTTCTGGCGTGCTTAAGCGCGTGGCGGTGCATGAACATCATCATATTGAGCGTGAAGTATTATCCACCCGTGAACGTATGACACAAATCTTAGCGAAATTAAAAGGGCAGGATTATTTGCCGTTTGACGCTTTGTTTGAACTCAGTGAAGGACGCAGTGGTGTGGTGGTCAGTTTTTTAGCCCTAATGGAACTTGTTAAGGAGTTGCTTGTTGAATTGATACAAGCCGAACCTTTTTCATTAATACATGTAAAGGCCTATTAATTGTCTCAGATAAATGAAAAGCAACTTAAGCAGTTAATTGAGGCGAGTTTGTTTGTTTTGGCTAAGCCAATGACAATTAAAGCATTAAAAGAAACCGTTTTGTCTCAATTAACGGTATCAAGGGATACCATTCAAGCAGCGATTGAACAACTACAAGCCGATTATGAGGGCCGGGGCGTTCAATTAGTGAAAGTGGCGGGGGGTTATCGCTTTCAAACGTTAACGGAATTGAGCCCCTTATTACAGCCGCTTTGGCAAGAGAAGCCGCCTAAATACTCCAGAGCGACACTGGAGACGATAGCGGTTATTGCTTATCGTCAACCCGTCACTCGTGGCGATATTGAACGAGTGCGAGGGGTGGCTGTTAGCAGCCACATTATTAAAACATTGCAAGATAGAAATTGGATTAAAGCGGTGGGCCATAAAGAAGTGCCGGGAAGGCCGACTCTATATGCCACCACGACTGATTTCTTAGGATATTTTGGCTTAGAGAGCATAACAGCCTTACCGCTGTTAACGGATCGAGAGTCATTGGAGGGGCTTTTTTCGAATGAGAAAATTGCGCCAGAACATTTAGAATCAATAGAAGAGTCTACTAATGAGTGAAAAATTGCAGAAAGTCTTGGCCCGTGCAGGCCATGGCTCCCGTCGTGAGATGGAGGCATGGATTGCTGCAGGTCGAGTTAGTATTGACGGTGAAATAGCAAAACTCGGTGATCGGGTTGAATCTGACGTAAAAGTGCGCCTTGATGGTCGTGCGGTGTCGATTAAATCTGAAGAGGATGTGGTATGCCGTGTCATTGCGTATCATAAACCGGAAGGTGAAATATGCAGTCGTAAAGATCCTGAAGGGCGACCCACCGTTTTCGATCGCTTACCCCGTACTAAAGATTCACGCTGGGTGGCGGTGGGACGTTTAGATATTAATACGTCTGGTTTACTCTTGTTTACCTCAGACGGTGAATTAGCCAACCGTTTAATGCACCCATCCAATGAGGTCGAGCGTGAATATGCCGTGCGCACCTTTGGTGAGGTGAGTGATGCGTGTATTCAACGCCTTCGTAAAGGCGTGACGCTTGAAGATGGCCCCGCAAGCTTTGATAAAGTGAAACCTGCTGGTGGGGAGGGCATGAACAAATGGTGGCATGTATCGCTTGCTGAAGGCCGTAATCGTGAAGTGCGTCGTTTATGGGAATCGCAAGAAGTGCAAGTGAGTCGTTTGATCCGTATCCGTTATGGTGCTATCGAATTGCCTAAATCATTGCCTCGTGGCGGTTGGATAGAGTTGCCGATTGAACAAGTGAACTACTTGCGTCAAACTGCCAGTATGGAAGCCGAGACACGCAGTCTACTGGGTACCGATAAGCACAGTGTGGCGCGTAGTAAAGTCCGTGGTGCTAAAATTCGTCGTGCAGTGCGTAAGCACAAGGCTGTGGCGAGTAAACCGGCACGCCAACGCAGTTAGGCTAAATCCCCTTTAGCTGGTGATTTAGCGTGAGTACGTTTGATTGAACCGAAAGGCCACATTAAGTGGCCTTTCGTTTATTGACATCCTGCTAATTAAGCTTCGCTTAATGGAAGATCGTGAGTTCCCATCCACACTGGGATTAGGAGGACTGCTCGTCCTTATCCTCCTAATGACCTCCATAACGCCCAGCGGAGTGTGCTTTCAAATGAAAGTTGATGACATTTTATATTTGAATTTAATTGGTATTGGTTAAGTGTGTTTGGATTGCATTGATTCAGCTGTATCAATTGCCTGCGGCAGGCTCTTGTGCAGATACCTCTGAGACACACTACAAGTACAGTCCATGTAAGTTCGACGATGGCTTCCCTGCCATCAACGGTCACAGCTGCATCTACACTGGGTTTTAAAAAGCAGGTGAATTCCTTCTATTCGAGTTTTTGAACATTTAAATGTGTGTTTGTTAGTCGAATTTTCATGGATATTCATTGCCTGCGGCAGGTTAAGATCGTGAGTTCCCACTCACACTGGGGCAAGAAGGACTGCTCGTCCTAACGATATCCCTATCTAAAGGCCAGCCAAATATCCCTATTTGTCGCTCAAAGAGGCCATTATAATGGCCTTCACCCTCCTACATTCCGACGGAATTTATTTTTATCACCTGCGGTGAGGCTAATAATAATTAAGCTTCGCTTAATAGAAGATCGTGAGTTCCCACTCACACTGGGGCAAGAAGGACTGCTCGTCCTTATCCTCCTTGCATTCACCATAACGCCCAGACGAAATTACCTGCTATTAGGTACGAGCTTCATGCTTATCCAAAAAATCATTAACGCTTCCGATGGAACGTCCTGTCCCGCGAAAGCTAACCGTATATCCCTATACGCTTCACATGATTTTGTTGATCGCATTTCAGCAATTTCGATGGGGATCTTAAAGGCAAAAGTTAAAACAAAAGCAGTGGCTTTCTTCGAATGGGATTTTTGAATCGAGCGCCATTGTTTATATAACTACCTACATTCTTTATTTTGTTCAAGACTAAACAAAGAGAAAAGCGTCATTTACTCAGTTGTGAGGCAGATCATGGAATTACTCTTGTTTTCTTATTGTTTAAAACAATTTATTTACATAAGTAACGTTTGAGAGTACTTTTGCTGGTTAGCGTGTGTTGGATAGTGCGAGGGAAGAGTATTGATCAGTTTGTTGGGTAAGGGCTGTGGTCATAAAGCATGTGCAGAATATGAAGGTTATGTTTAAAGGAGTGTTGAATTGAATCCAGATCCATTTTACGGAAATGTTTATTTTGATTCTTGTGCCTTTGATGGTGGAAATGAAGTGGAGCAAGAGGCTTCGTTAAAGGCTAGAGAGCTATTCGAAGACAATGAGCGGTATGTAGAGATTCTTCACTCAGTTGCAAAAGAGATTGATTTTCCTAATACGCCACAATGGGTGAAAAGTGAATCTGTCGATCTTATCTATACAATTGAGGTAGAACTCACCCAACTTGAAATAGAACAACTCAGACAGGTTGAAATTTTGGTTGTTGGCAATGGTAGCATAGATAAAATGCGGTCCGATTGTCGCCATATTTTCGAAGCACAGAAGTATGGTCGCTATTTTGTATCCACTGATAAACGTATATTAAAAAAGTCGGGTGAAATTAAGTCTAACTTTGGTTTATACGTCATAAAACCCTCTGAGTTTCTTGAAACGTTGGAATATTACGTTGTGAATAGAACATAACAATGTATTTAAATATAACTAAAGTAGTAGGTTATATTTGTCTTCGCTACACATTATAACCCACTATTTTAGTCCTCTTAATACGGAGTTACATGCCAGAGCATATTTTATAGATCTGTGTAAGTGCTTAGGTAAAAGTTTTCAAAGCTTGGGTTTAGCCCTTTAGATAGCGCTACCCCCAGGGCGGGATCGCACTTTGTTAACAAAGATTGAATCTGCTGAATTACTGTGATCTAATCGCACCTCACTTTCTGAGAGGTAACCCAATGACCCTGATCGAACACCT
>NZ_JAKIKS010000117.1 GCF_023284005.1 Shewanella surugensis | reverse complement strand
GTAAGGTGTTCGATCAGGGTCATTGGGTTACCTCTCAGAAAGTGAGGTGCGATTAGATCACAGTAATTCAGCAGATTCAATCTTTGTTAACAAAGTGCGATCCCGCCCTGGTAATCATACGAATGATCATTATTATGGAAAAATAATGCCTTTGTTAGAAGATATAGAAATTGAATTTGATAAGGCTTGCTCCAAGTATAGCGATGAAAAAAGACATCAGAAAGAATTAGTTAAAGAGCTTAATGAGTTATCATCTGATATTCATAAAAATATATTGGCATGGAACTATCTACTTAGAAAACACGCTGAAGATGATAAGGCATTTTCTTTGGAAAGAATGAAAAATATAACGCAACTGTAATTATGGATAATTAATATGTACTGGATAATGTTTACAGAAAGACTAAATGACGATGAAGAAATCTTATATGACGTGCCGAAAGTAATAACTGATTCTAATTTAAAGTGTAATCGTGCTTCTCATATAACAGGAAGTTACCCTTTAATTGAGCTTTCTCCAGAAGGGGGTTTTCGAACATTATCTGATAATCTTACTGCACCTGGATTTAAAGGGTTGTTAGCAAATAGACGTGTATCAGATACATTACGCGAAGTAGGGGCTAATAATATTCAAGAATTCCCAGTGTTATTACAAGGAGTTAATGATAATCAGGATTGTTCTGATTATAACTTAATCAATGTCATTGGTGATGCTGATATTATCGATTATGATAAATCAGATGTAGTGTTAAGACGTCCCGGTAATATAAAACGAATAAATGCATTATCCTTCATCGACACCAGTGATATGCCTTTGCCGTATGTGTTTCGCTTAACGAGCTTCCTACCTTTAATTATCGCTCACGATAGAGTCAAACAAGCTTTTGAAGCCAAGAATATAACAGGGTTTACCTTCTACAAACCCGAAGATTTTTCGCTGTAAATCACAAAATCCTAAAGCGGTTTTTCTTCCATTGTTAATGATAAAGCCAAGGTATCGATGATTCTTTGGCTTTGTTGTTTTTTGAGTGGTAGATCATGTTTTTACTCTTGCTAAAAAAGTGTTAGTTCAGTAACTTGGTCTAATTAAGGATCCCTTAGTTTTGGTGGGGGCGATAAAAAATGTCATCAATCATCATTCCAATGGCAGCCAAACTTGGGCGTGCAACCCACCTTCTTTGCGGTTGCTTAATACGACTTTCCCCTGATGTCTGTCGACGATACGTCTGACGATGGCCAGTCCCAATCCTGAGCCGATGCTACCGCGGGCAGTATCGCCTTGAGTGAAAGGTTCAAACAGTTTGGGGATTTGCGTTTCGTCGATCCCTGGCCCATCATCTTCGACACTAAAGCCGACTTGCTGGCCATTATATTGTGAGCTTATTTTTACCCAGCCATTGCCGTAGCGAAACGCATTTTCAACAAAATTACTAATGACGCGTTTGATCGCCACAGTTTGTATGGGGATCATGGGTAATTGGGCCAAATCGACTTCCATTACCCCGCTGCGATTGGCTTCAGAGTCTGCCACATCTTTGATTAAGTCATTGATCTGCGCCTGCTCATGGTTGGAAGATTGGTCTTGTCGAATGTAATCGATAAATTGATTAATAATGGCATCCATATCTTCGATATCATGGGCGATACCTTCTTTTAAATATTCATCTTGATCATTGATCATTTCAGAGGCTAAACGTATGCGTGTGAGTGGAGTGCGTAAATCATGAGAAATGCCCGCCATTAATAGCGCTTTGTCATGCTCTAATTGTTCCATACTGTATGACATTTGATTAAAGGATTTAGTGACGGCAATAATTTCGCTTGAGCCTGATAACGGTAAGGCTGCGGGGTATTCACCGCGGGAAACGGCCAATGCTGAGGTTTGCAATCGCTTTAAGGGGAGGTTTTGTTTACGAGCAAACCACCAACCACCAGCCACACTTAGTGCGCCGATCACCATTAAATAGAGGGTTAATGGGGATAAGTTTTGTTCACTGATATCATTTAAAGGCACTTTTACCCAAATAGAAGGGGCTTGCGGGGGACGGATCCAAATTTGAAACTCTGCTCCTTGAGCAATACGAACTTCTGCTTGGCCACCAAGGTATTCAGACATTTGTGATGAAAAATAACTGTAGTAAGTGGCTTTGTCTACACCCGCCTCTCGGGCTTGTTTTTGGTTGTAAATTTTAATGCCATCGCCACGTACTTTTGCATTGAGGGCATCCACCATACTCAAGTGTTCACGCCCGACCTCTACGCCATCAATGAAAAGTAATTTAATTTGACGGGCGATTAACTGATTGATTTGTTGGTAACTAGGCTTAATAAAATAAACCGCTACAGAGATATAAGAGACGATCTGGTTGGTTAATAATAAACAACCAATGAGCACCACAGTTTGGCTAAATGAGCTATGGGGGATGAGCCGTTGCCACCAAGATTTTTTCATATCTTAGTGACGTTCACTGCCATCAGGGACAAACACATAACCCAAGCCCCAAACTGTTTGTATGTATCTAGGGTTGGCTGCATCTTTCTCTATTAAACGTCTGAGTCGAGAGACTTGGACATCGATAGAGCGCTCTAACGCAGAATAATCTCGACCACGAGCCAAGTTCATCAGTTTATCGCGTGATAATGATTCTCTAGGATGATTAACAAGGACTTTTAAAACAGCGAACTCGCCACTGGTGAGTGAAATGGACTGACCTTCTTTATACATTTCTCGGGTGGCGAGGTTGAGTGTGAATTCACCAAATTGCACTTCTTCTTCTGCTTGAGCGGGGGCACCCGGCACTTCTAAGGTGCGACGGCGCATGACGGCTTTGATACGTGCTAATAACTCTCTGGGGTTAAAGGGTTTTGGGAGGTAATCATCGGCACCGAGTTCAAGGCCTATGATACGATCAACTTCATCGCCTTTTGCTGTGAGCATGACAATTGGTAATAGGTCATCGGTTTGGCGCAATCGCTTACAGATAGACAGCCCATCTTCACCGGGTAACATGAGGTCGAGTACCAGCAAATGAAAATTTTCTCGTTCCAGTAATCTATCCATTTGTTCAGCATTCGCTGCACTGCGTACTTGGTAGCCTTGTTCCACTAAATAGCGCTCTAATAAAGCTCTTAATCGCATATCATCATCGACGATGAGTATTTTAGAGGTTTCTTGTCCCATGTTTTAGTTCCTTTATTAGGCTGTGATGAATGATGGCGTTATCATTTGTGCAGTCTATACTCTGAGTGGTTTGGGTATCGTGTCCTTGTAATATAGCTGTTTTTCTTGACTGATGGCGATAAAGCGTTAAAGAAAGGCTCACATAACCGTGTGTCACTATAGATAAAAAAACTTATTAACACCATGAAAATATTAATAATATACTTAATTGTTATGGGAAAGTATAAATTGTAACTAAATTCAATCAGGCTCTGAGTTGTATCATCTGGTCCTTTTTAAGGGAAGTGGTTAGGGGGCGCCGAGCGTAGTCATTTCTCTGGCTTTTGCGTATTGAGTGAGTGGGACGGGCTAGGCATTATTAGTATAAGTAATGTTATTCACATACCAAGTTTGCATGCCTGTGGGGGTATCGACAATGGCTTCATCATCGACTTCTTTTTTGAGTAACGCGCGTGCCATCGGGGAATCAATAGAAATATAATCTTTACGGCCATAGATTTCATCAGGGCCAACGATCCTAAAATGTTTAGTGTCACCCTGATCATTCTCTATTCGAACCCATGCGCCAAAAAAAACTTTGCCATTTTGTTCATGAGAATGATGAATGACGTTTAACGCGTCGATACGTTTTCTTAAAAAACGAACTCGGCTGTCAATCTGTCTTAATAATCGTTTGTTTTCTTTGTAATCAGCATTTTCTGAACGATCTCCAAGACTTGCAGCCCAAGTGACTTTTTGGGTGATCTCTGGTCGGTATTCTCGCCATAAATAGTTAAGTTCTTTGGTTAATTTTTCTAATCCTTCAGGCGTGATGAGGTTTGTTTTCAAAGTGATGCTCTATACTTTTATTTGGTTATATCATGGCATAAAAAACCACGCTCGTTGAGCGTGGTTTTAATTTTTATGGTAAATGGTCTAATGTAAAGAGTGACTAAGCCTTAGTGGGCTCTGATACAACGTCATCTATTGGTGTCTCATTCTTTGGACCCCTATTGCCAGTCCAAATGCCATTATTCAGGTGAGCAAGTTCTGGGAATTGGCTACTGTCGAAGGTCGGGCTTTTACCCGCTTTGAGTTGATAGCGGTAGTCATTAATAACCTTAATCGCTAATTTAGACAGCATGAGTAAGGCTATAATGTTAACTGTTGCCATTAGACCCATGGAGAGATCGGCCAAATTCCAGACGAGGCCGATTTTTGCCACGGCGCCAAACATGACCATCCCCAAGACACAAATTCTAAACAGTGGTAGGGCTTTTTTATTATTGCGTGTTAAGAATAACACGTTAGTTTCAGCATAAGAATAATTGGCAATAATAGAGGTAAAACAGAATAGTAAAATGGCTAACGCGATGAAAATACCTCCCCAATTACCGACATGGCTTGTGAGTGCTTGGATGGTAATCGCGATACCATCACTGTCTGCACTCACATCTCCGGCCAATAAAATAATGGCTGCGGTTGCAGTACAAATGACGATAGTATCAACAAATACTCCCATCATTTGTATAAACCCTTGTGAGGCGGGATGGTTAGGATTTGGCGATGCACTCGCGGCGATATTGGCGGCGCTGCCCATACCAGCTTCGTTTGAAAATAATCCTCTGGCAATACCGGCTTGCATGGATTGAGCAATGGCGTAACCCACACCGCCTGCGACGACTTCTTGGAGGCCAAAGGCACTTTTTATCACCAGCATGAAAATACCGGGAAGTTCGCTAATGTTCATAATAACGACAATAAACGCGATACTTATATAACTAAGCGCCATGAACGGAACGATAATTTCAGAGACTTTGGCGACTTTTTTCAACCCACCAACAATGATGAAGCCGCTGCAAATAACGAGGGTAATACCGACTGTCGATGGCGCTAGATCAAATATGGTGCTCATGGCGCCAGCGATGGTATTGGCTTGAACAGCATTAAAAACCAGCCCGAAAGCAATAATAAGGAAAATGGCAAATAGCACACCCATCCAGCGTAACCCTAGGCCTTTTTCCATATAATAGGAAGGGCCGCCGCGGAATTGTCCATCTTTATCGCGAACTTTATACACTTGGGCGAGAGTTGACTCGATCATTGCGGTAGCCATCCCTAATACCGCAATGAGCCACATCCAAAAAATAGCACCGGGTCCCGCTGCGCTGATAGCCACTGCCACACCGGCCATATTACCCGCACCAACACGAGCAGCCATGCTTGTACAGAAGACTTGGAAAGAGGTTAATCCTTCTTTTGTTGGCCCTTGGCGGCTCTTCAGCATAAGTTGAGCTGAATGTTTAAAATGCGTAATTTGTATAAAGGCGAGACGGAGGGTAAAATAGAGACCCGTAGCAACTAGCCCATATATAAGTACTTTTCCCCAAAGTAGATCGTTTAAAAAATTAACAACGGTGTCTAACATTTTGTTATTCCTCACTACAAATCTAAATTCGCTTTGATTGCTAGCTTAATATTTGGCTGAATGTGATTTATCAACAAAATATGAATGTTTAATAAACAATAACATGACGTTAAAATTGAAACTTCATGTTTATAATAGATTGTATAGCCCATCTTATTGGCTATAAATATTCATATTTTTTCGACGCTTTCTTTATTTATCTTATTTAAAATTGTGAAGCTTAAATGATATAAAAAAATAAGCACAGCAAAGTAGCATACATCTAGAGACTAATCATTATTTTTTGCATACACAAACAAAAGGTTAACACTTTTGTGTATTTGTTTTTTTAATGTTAATTTTACTTGTGTGATATATTGTACTCCTCGTTATTGTTAGCTAGTTGATGTGCTATTGATTTGGCTTGGCACAGATGTGTATTCTTTTAGTCAATATTGAGAGGTGGATTATGAGTATTGACCGCAGTTATTAATGAGAACGTGAATTTTATTTAGTATTATTTATGTTGTTAACTATTTAACTTTAATATATAGAACTTCATTTTTTAATAAAGGTTGTCAATCATATATCGTTTATTAAAGCTTCATCAACGCTGGTTTTATTTTGGATATGAAAATGACGCGATCGTATATTTATTATCAATATTTTAATAACCGATATTGTTGATGGTTATTGCTAGATTGAAGACTCTTTTAAACTTTCGTTGAAGGTGCTTTTAAATTGCCGTTGAAGACTCTGATGTATTTTGAGTGAGAAAAGGTCTTAATGGCTTATTCATTTAGTAATTTTTTTAATTACTTTATTTATTTATTTGTTCATTCATCATGTTATGTTCGCTTGGGGATATTATTATTTCATATTTGATTGTCATTGATGGCATTATAATTACTCAGGGTTGCATAAGTATTTGTTTTTGATAAATATAAGCTTTTACTGATAAAAGGCAAATGAGGCGATTTATATTTATTTTGGTTTCGTTACACTTAAGTCGCTTAAGATTGAAGGTTAAATTTGAGCATCTGCTGTGGTATTGTGGACATAATCTCGGTTTTTCAATCTAGGCTCGATTTTATTTATGCAAAACATTGCTCACATTATTGCTCATGAACTAAATGTTAAGGAACAGCAAGTTACGTCTACGATTAAATTATTAGACGGTGGCGCGACTGTGCCTTTTGTTGCTCGCTATCGTAAAGAAGCCACTGGTGGATTGGATGATACTCAATTACGCAATTTATACAGTAGGTTACATTATTTACGTGATCTGAATGAACGACGTGAAGTAATATTGTCAAGTATCGACACTCAAGGGAAGCTGACTGCTGAATTGAGTCATGCCATTAAGAGCGCCGACAGTAAAACCCGTTTAGAAGATTTGTATTTACCGTATAAGCCTAAAAGACGGACTAAAGGTCAAATAGCCTTTGAGGCCGGTTTAGCGCCTTTAGCCGAGGTTTTATTAGCCAATAGGCAAGGGGACCTCGAAGCGTTGGCATCCCAGTATCTTAATGAGGAAGCGGGTTTTAGTGAGACGAAAACGGTCCTTGACGGTGCGCGTTTCATTTTAATGGAACGTTTTGCTGAAGATGCGGAGCTTTTACAAAAAATTCGCCGCCATATTAGTCAGCACGCGATCATCGAAAGTAAGTTAATTAAAGGCAAAGATAAGCAAGCGGCTAAATTTCGCGATTACTTCGAACATTCTGAAAAACTACTCAAGGTTCCTTCTCATCGTGCTTTGGCTATGCTGCGTGGCCGTAATGAAGGTGCATTGTCTTTATCATTAAATGTTGATCCTGAGCAAGAGGGGACAACCGTAAGCAATAGAAGCAGTTATTGCGTGGTCATTATTGCTGAGCATTTACGCTTTAATTTAGGTTCAAGTGACATTGAACAGTGGCTTAAAACGGTTATTACTGCGACTTGGCGTATTAAAATTTCACCTCAGATGGAAACGGAATTTTTTGGCCGTATGCGTGAAATGGCAGAAAACGATTCAATTAAGGTTTTTAGTCGTAATTTGGGTGATTTATTGATGGCGCCGCCCACGGGAGCTAAAGTGACTTTAGGATTAGATCCCGGTTTACGCAGTGGAGTGAAGGTTGCCATTGTTAATGAAACCAGTAAATGTGTCGCCCATAGCACCATTTTTCCTCATGCTCCACAAAATCAGTGGGACAAATCGATTCGAACCTTATCTAATTTAGTCAAAATGCATAAGGTTGAATTAATCGCAATTGGAAATGGCACGGCTTCTCGTGAAACCGATAAGCTAGCTGGTGAATTAATGACGGCCTTGAAAGCGGACATTCCAACACTGGTCAAGATCATGGTGAGTGAAGCGGGCGCGTCAGTGTATTCGGCCTCAGCATTAGCGGCAGAAGAGTTTCCAGATTTAGATGTGTCTATTCGTGGTGCGGTGTCGATTGCTCGTCGTTTGCAAGATCCATTAGCTGAGTTGGTTAAAATTGAAGCAAAAGCTATTGGTGTGGGTCAATATCAGCATGATGTCAGTCAAAGTCAGTTGTCTTTATCGTTAGAGGCGGTGGTTGAAGACTGCGTTAATGCCGTGGGTGTTGATGTGAATATGGCGTCTCCCGCGTTGCTTGCACAAGTGGCAGGGCTAAATAAGACGTTGGCCAGAAATATTGTGCAATATCGTGATGAGCATGGTCGTTTTGATGATCGTAAAACCCTACTTCAGGTACCCCGATTAGGGCCTAAAGCATTTGAACAGGCCGCAGGTTTTTTACGTATATCGAACGGTACTTATCCACTCGATAGCTCGGCTGTACATCCTGAAGCCTATGCCTTAGTTGAGTCTATCGCTCAAGCTAAAAATCAAACGCTTGAAGCGTTAATGGGTAACACTGATGTGTTAACCAGCATTGAGCCTGCAGATTTTATGACCGATGTGTTTGGTTTGCCAACGGTAACCGATATTTTGTATGAATTAGATAAACCCGGTCGCGATCCTCGAGGTGAATTTAAAACCGCCACATTCAAAGAAGGCGTACAAGGGGTGAATGACCTTAAGCTTGATATGATCCTTGAAGGGGTGGTGACAAATGTGACTAATTTTGGTGCTTTTGTCGATGTGGGGGTGCATCAAGATGGGTTAGTGCATATTTCCTCGTTAACCGATAAATTTGTCAGTGATCCTCACACCTTGGTGAAAGCTGGTGATGTGGTGAAAGTTAAAGTGATGGAAGTGGATGCCGATCGCAAAAGGATCAGTTTAAGTATGCGTCTTGACGATAAAGCGGGGGAGATCAAGTCTAAACCCGCTAAATCAAGTGATGTGTCTCGACATAAAACCCAGACTAAGCGTCACAGTAATCAAGAGCAGGCGTCAAAGAATAAAGCGAAGCAACCCACGAATGCGGCAATGGGCAATGCCTTTGCCGATGCGTTCGCTAAATTGAAAAAATAATTTTTTATTGATTAGATGAATACGTGTTGTTCATTGAGAGGTTGTTATATGCGTGCTGGTTTCAATTTAGGTCCCTTTCGATCTATTTTAATATTTTGTTTAGTGGCTCTTGCCATAATGATGCTGAGTCGATTCGGTTTAGGCATATGGCAAGCTGATCGTGTGACGGATGCCGGTGGTTGGTCAAATCTACTGTTCCAGGGACTGAGAGTGGATGTGGCAACGTTATGTTGGTTATGGGGTATTGCTGCATTAGGGACGGTGATCTTCAGTGGCCCTCATGCAGTGGGTCGAGTATGGAATATCATTTTACGGATATGGTTAACCTTAGGTCTTTGGTTAATGGTATTTCTTGAAGCATCCACGCCGGCCTTTATTGAAGAGTATGGCATTCGCCCTAATCGTCTTTATGTTGAATATCTCATTTACCCTAAAGAAGTGCTGTCTATGCTATGGGCTGGACGGCCAATAGAGGTGATATTTTCACTATTGCTAACGGTCGTGACATTGTGGTTCGGTTGGCGTTTGAGCGCAGCTTTACTGAAAAATGTGTCCTACCCTCGTTGGTTTTGGCGACCCGTCATTGCATTACTTGTGATTGTGGTGACGTTTGCGGGGGCGCGTTCGACGCTGGGTCATAGACCATTAAATCCTGCTATGGTGGCATTTTCAACCGATCCGCTGGTGAATTCTTTAGTGATTAATTCTTCTTATTCGTTATTTTTTGCCATTAATCAAATGAGAAGCGAAGCGGATGCGGCTAAAATTTATGGCAAGATGGATGCAGATAAGATTATTGACTTGGTTCGGGCTGATAGTGGTCGTCCTCTGAGTGATTTTACCTCTAACGCTTTTCCGAGCCGCAGTTATAATGCAGCGAGTTATACGGGTAAGCCCAAAAACTTAGTGATCATTTTAGAAGAAAGTTTGGGGGCTCAGTTTGTGGGGAATTTAGGTGGTTTACCGTTAACCCCTAATCTTGATGCCTTATCAAAACAAGGTTGGTCTTTTAATGATCTTTATGCCACTGGAACGCGTTCGGTTCGGGGCATTGAAGCGGTGACTACCGGTTTTACGCCAACACCTGCTCGCTCGGTGGTGAAATTGGGTAAGAGTCAAACTAATTTCTTTACCATAGCCGACCTACTCTCGAAACAAGGTTATACCACGCAGTTTATTTATGGTGGCGAGAGCTATTTTGATAATATGCGTAGCTTTTTTCTGGGTAATGGCTTTCAAGATATTGTGGATGAAACTGATTATGATTCTCCCGCTTTTGTAGGATCTTGGGGGGTCTCTGATGAAGATTTAATGCGTAAGGCTAATAGTGAGTTTGAGCGGTTGAATAAAGAGGGTAAGCCTTTTGCTAGCTTAGTGTTTAGCTCCAGTAATCATGATCCGTTTGAGTTTCCCGATGATCGTATTGATTTGTATGAGCAGCCGAAGCAAACCCGTAATAATGCGGCAAAGTATGCTGATTACGCCATTGGCGAGTTTTTCAAATTAGCTAAAAAGTCAGATTACTGGAAAGATACTATTTTCTTGATTGTGGCCGATCACGATAGTCGTGTCAGTGGTGCCAGTTTAGTGCCCATTTCTCGCTTTCGGATCCCTGGGGTGATTTTAGGTGAGGGCGTTGTGCCTAAACAAGATAATCGTGTTGTGAGTCAAATTGATTTAGCGCCGACTTTATTATCTCTGATGGGCATTTCTGCGACTTACCCCATGCTGGGGCAAGATTTAACGAAGGTAAGTGATGATTGGCCCGGTCGCGCCTTAATGCAATATGATAAAAACATGGCCTATATGCGTGGGAATGATGTGGTGATTTTACAGCCAGAGCATGAAGCTAAGGGTTTTGAGTACGATCCTGTTAAGCAAAGCTTGAAAGAGCAGCCGCAAAGTAAAGCGATGAAACAAACGGCTTTAGCATGGGCACTATGGGGGAGTCTCGCTTACCAAAAAGGCTATTTTAATGCCGATGCACCTGCTGTTGACCCGCTTAATGAGGACAAATCCACTTCTGATGCTGTCCACGAGCATTAATTTGACTGATTGCTTATCAAAGAGACAATAAGTATCAGAGGTATAAAAGCGATCATTAGAATGATGAATAAAAGGGATAGCGTTGCTATCCCTTTTTTATTCAGCTTAGATTAAAGCCTCTTCAACTAATGTGGTTATATAAAAAATGATAGGAGATGCAACATGAAGTTGGTAGTCAGAGAGGTTTTAAAGCTAGTGATCTTATTTTCGTTGTTACTTTGGATCCCGTATTTATTCAATTAACCTGAAACGGGGGGGAAGGATACTATGTTTTTTTCTTAATGTATCACGGGTATAAATCAAATGATTATTTTTTCGCTATGATTTTTGTTTGCCTCCTACTCGATGTCTGTGTTTCATCTGCGCGTGTTTAGGTCGCTATTTTATACTGTATCTCTTTGTTCACTTTGTATGAGGTGAGTTTATGTCAGTATTATTGCGTCGTTTTATATTGAGCTGTCTTTTTCTCATTGTGTTAGGCGTGCTGTTTTCTAATGAAGCGCGCGCATCGGATCACAGCAGTATAGGATCTGTCAGTCAAACCCAAAAAGAATGACGGATTAATGTTTATCTTGATCACGGCTTAACGCTGCTCATCTAACCACAGATGTACTGCTTGTATGAAGACTTGTGGATGACTAATAAAAGGGGCGTGTGAGGCTTTGGGGATGATCACATCTTGGATGGAGGCTTTTTGAGGCATTAGGGAGGTAATCGCTTGCGGGACGAGCCCGTCGAGACGGCCCCATATTCTCAACCAAGGTTGCTCTATGCGGGTAATGTCTTGACGTAAATCGGTTCTGGCTAACATGTTAAGCCCTTGTGTGAGGGCGGTGGCTTTGGGTTGAGGGCATGCATCGATTAAGGCTTTTAGTTGTTTGATATCACTTTTAGCGCTTTGACTGCCCATGGCTTGGATCGAGAGAAACTGATTAATGGTGCGCGATAAATTTAAGCTCAGGGCGTGATGAAATTGCTCGAGTAATTGGGGTGCCATGCCTGGCCATGTAATATTTTTTTGTGTCACTTCCCCTGTATTTTCCTTGGTACTTTGTCGAGCGGTGCTTTCTTGCGCCATAAAGTAAGGAGAAGAGGCGATAGTGATTAAGGCTTTTATTTTTTCTGGATAGCGACAAGCTGCCCGTGAAGCAATTAGGCCGCCTAGGGACCAACCTAACCAAATACTGTTATCTGGGATGATATCAATGATGGCATCGACCCAAGCATCAATATCGCCTTTGATGACAGAGCTGAAGCCGAAACCCGGCAAATCAACATTGTGCACTCTATACTGTGTGAAAGCTTCTTGCAGTGGTGTAAAGACGGCACTATTCATCCCCCAACCATGTAGCATCACCAGATCTTGTCCCTGTCCGATAGAGGTTAAGTGCAATGGATTATTGGTTAAAGAGTGATGATTTAATGTTGAGTGTTCCACTGAGAGCTACCTGTTAAACGTTATGATTTTAAAACGACCACCAACAAGATTGAGTTAACAAATGCGCAGGCAGATAGTAGGTTACTTACGTTTTATCCCTTGCTATGTAAAGTGGGTAAAAGACAAAGGGAAAAACGTATTCGCCACCATTTTACCTAATCGTTGCTTAATGTGCCATCAAGGGATAATGCTGCCTGATAAGGGGATTTGCCCTGTTTGCTTTGAATTCAGTCTTTATCACTTTCCAGTGTGTTTAGGTTGTGGTCGCAAAATGTTCATTGATACTGATTTTTGTGGGGGATGCTTGTTGACTTCGCCATTAAAAGTTGTGGCTCCCTGTAGTTATCATCAAGGTTTAGGGACATTTGTGGCTGCCATGAAGTACCAAGCACAATTTTCCGCTTTGGATTGTTTAACCGATGCGTTAATCAATCGTATTAAAACATTGGAGAGTAAAGGGTTGCTAATCATGCTACAAGTACTGATCCCCGTCCCGTTACATTCAAAGCGTTTACGACAAAGAGGCTTCAATCAGGCTTGGATTATTGCCAATACTTTGAGTAAAAAACTCAATATTCCTTTGTTCACCGAAGGGTTATCTCGCATTAAAAACACTCTGCCTCAAGCAGGACTCTCTGGTAAAGATCGTAGGCAAAACCTCAATAACGCCTTTATATTAGCAGAGTCGCTCGATCTACAACGTATTGCACTCATTGATGATGTCGTCACGACGGGGACAACCGTTGATGCGATAGCGAGCTTATTTCAAAAACAGCATATTCATGTACAAGTTTGGTGTTTGGCGCGTGCAGAAGCGCCAGGATTACTGAATTAATGTGTAATATTTGACTCTAATAGATTGATTTTAAATTTATTACATACAAAGTGTCGTTGTTGGGATTTAAAAAATAAAAATATAACACAGTCTTAAAATTGTGACGACGAACTCAATCGGGACTACACAGAATATGCGAGTAGGAGTATCATAGGTGTATTCTTTACTAAAACGCTCAGGTATATCCTGACGGAGCATATTTCATGATTAGTATTTCTGATACCGCTCAGGCCCATTTTGTTAAATTGCTAGCGGATCAGCCTGAAGGCACACATATACGTGTGTTTGTGATTAGTCCTGGTACCGCGCAGGCTGAGTGTGGCGTGTCTTATTGCCCGCCTGATGCGGTTGAGCCTGATGATACAGAGTTAACTTTTAACGGCTTTACGGGCATGGTTGACGAGAAAAGTGTTCCTTTTCTTGAAGATGCCAGTATCGATTTTGTAACTGATCAACTCGGTTCTCAATTAACGTTAAAAGCGCCAAATGCTAAAATGCGTAAAGTGTCTGGAGACGCCCCTTTGATTGAGCGTATTCAGTATGTCATCGAATCAGAGATAAATCCTCAGCTAGCGAGTCATGGCGGTAATATTAACCTGATTGAAGTCACTGAAGATAAGGTGGCAGTCTTGCAGTTTGGCGGCGGCTGTAATGGTTGCTCTATGGTGGATGTCACTTTAAAAGATGGTATTGAAAAGCAGTTATTAGAGATGTTTTCCGGTGAAATTTCTGGTGTTCGGGATGTGACCGATCATCAATCGGGTGAGCATTCTTACCAATAAGAATTGCTGTGATGTCTGTGATTGAATAAGCGCCTGCGCCATGCAGGCTTTTTTGTGTTTATTGCTTTCTAATATCGGCGACTTTAATTTGTATTTGTGTTTTGACTAGCTGAGTTAACCAGCGCATTCTGGGGTGAGCTTGATCTCGCTTTTTGCTTATCATGTCAATATTAAAGTCTGGAATATCAATAGGAGGGGCGCAGAGCGTAATCTGATCATCTATGAGTTCAGTTTTTCCGACTAACTCAGCCATCACCGCCAGTAATTTTCGCCCAGAAAGCATATTACGTGCGGTTAAAAATCGTGTCGTGCCTAATACGACATTGCGTTGCTTTTTTTGCTCTTGGAGAGTGATGTCGACGGGAGTCGTTAGTGAATTATTTCCAGTGATGATGATTTGTGGTGTGGATAAATATTCTTGCCGTGAAATAGGTAGGGTGATTTTCATCTGTTGATTGTCAAACATACAGACATGCCGTTCACTGTATAAAAAAGAGCGTATGAGTGAAGTGGGTAGAAGAGAGAAAACCCCTACAGCGATGTCAATATCATTATTTTCAATGAGTTGTTTAGCATCATTATTATCAGTTGATTTGAATAATATTTTGGCTTTTGGGGCTGTTTTTTGGAGTTCATCAAATAAGTTAGGCCCAAAAATTTGTTCCGTATAGTCACTTAGACCAATGCTGAATGTTCCTTCAAATGATGTGGGGATAAATGTGTTTTGTGGCAATATCTCTTCTTTTATCAGTTTGAGTATGGTGGTTACCTTGGGCGCGATCTCTGTTGCGCGGCAAGTGGGGACCATAATATTGCCTTGCCTTTCGAATAGAGGATCGTTGAGTAATTGCCTTAAACGTTTCAAGTTATAGCTGGTGGCTGGTTGACCTAAATGTAAATATTCTGAAGCGGCTGAGACACTATGAAAACGCATCATTGCATCAAATGTGAGTAGCAGATTTAAATCGACACCTCGCCAATTAATATCATTCATTTATTTATTCATCATTTCACTGTGATAAGCGGACATTAATTAGTGTAATTGATACAGAATATAAATCCATTCAATTTCACTGATTAACTGTGGGGCTTTACAATGCTTAACACCCCCTTGTTGTTGTATTCGCCTATTTATTTAAAAAGGCTGGTTACATTGATAATCATCATGAGAAGAAAATAATGGATCAAGTTATCACTTTACCCATGTGGAAAAATAAGAATTACGTCCGATTACTCAGTGCTCAAGTCATTTCGCTAATGGGTACTGGCATTAGTTCAGTATGTTTAGCTTTATTTGCTTACCAGTTAGCGGGAAAGGATGCGAGTATGGTATTGAGTATTGCTTTTGCATTAAAAATGCTGGCTTATATCGGACTGGCTCCGTTATTTGGCGCTATGGCTTCACGACTTCCTAAGCAAAAGGTGATGTTTTTTCTTGATATTGTTAGAGCATTAATGTTTGCTTACCTGCCATTTGTGACACAAGTCTGGGAAATTTATATATTAATTTTTGTTATTAACGCGTGTTCAGCTGGGTTTACCCCTTTATTTCAATCAAGTTTACCGCAAGTTTTGCCGAATAAAGATCAATATACTAAAGCATTGTCATTGAGTCGGCAGGCTTATGACTTGGAATTGATTTTCAGTCCATTATTGACTGCACTTCTCCTCGGTATTGTGAGTTTTAAATTTTTATTTTGGATTGATTCGATAAGCTTTCTGCTGTCTGGTGCATTGATTTTTCTATGTGTCATACCCAATATGAAGTTAACTCAATCATTAGACAAAAAATTGAGTTGGAGTCATATTAAATACGGTATTCAAAGCTATCTAAAAGTTCCTTCACTAAGATCACTTTGGTATGCGTATTTAGCCGCGGCTAGCGCCAGTGCGATGGTGATCGTTAATACTGTGGTTTATGTGCGTGATGTTTTATCCGGAAATGACACCCAAACAGCATTAGCTATGGGCTTGGTAGGGTTGGGCTCTATTTTTATTGCCTTCAACTCCCCGAAATGGTTAAAGCGGTATTCCCCCTCTCAGTTTAATCTAATGGGATTACTCATTATTTGTTTGGCATTTTTTTTGGGAGCTTGGACGCCGCCATGGTTTGGTTTCTCTTTAATGTGTATTGCTTTAGGTGTAGGGATGTCGTGTATTCAAACCCCAGCAGGTTTAACAATTACTCAAGCCTGTACTGATGAAGATACAAGTGTTTTTTTCTCTGCTCACTTTTCTTTAACTCATTTTTGGTGGCTTATTACTTATATTATCGCGGGAGTGAGTGCTCAATATTTGGGGGTAGTGCAGGCTTATTTTATTATGGGGTTAATATCCTTGATTAGCTTAGGGCTTTATTTATGGGAACAGAGTAATCAAAAATAATTGGAGATTAATGTTGTTAAGTGATTTTGATAAAATATGTCATCTGTGCTATATGACATATTTAGATACAATGTAACAAACATTAACTTTTATTAATGAAGTAACATTTAATGAATTCTTTAAATGAAAGATTGAAGATAAATTAGGTGGTACTTATGAAGAGGGTTAAATTTCAAGTTTGTTGTAAGCTAGGTTTAGTTGGCTTTTTTTATGTCATGAGTCTTATTTATACTCAATTTCTTTATGCAGTTACCATTGATGATCCTATTGACGGTGAGGATACAAGCAGAGAAGCGGTGCTGTTTACTGCAAAGTACCCAGCAAGTGCGGCGGTGTATATTTCTCTATGTGATGACGATGATAAAACTTATGCTTGTAGTGGTGCGATGATCGGACTTAATCAAGTCTTGACTGCAGCTCATTGTGTTGTTGATTTAAAAGTGAATTATGTTTACCCCGCTTATGATCACGTGAATAAAACAGCTCCTTTTGGCAGCTGTAAAGCGCAAACCGTGCAATATTTACCAGAGGCGAGATCTAATAGTGAGTATTTATTTACAACAGTATGGGCGGATTATGCCTTAATTACCCTAACGGATTGCTCAATGAGTGGTGATATTGGGGCGTTTACGGGTTGGTTTGGGTTAACAGATGAGATTGTAGAATCCGATAGTGTTGAGTTATGGGCCTGGTTTTACGCTTAATGTTGGTGATGGAAAAATTAGTTCATTAGTTCATTAGTTCATTAGTTCATTAGTTCATCTTAGATTGCCATAATAACCGACACACTTTGGTATAGAAAAGAGGGTTAGCTGCCTATAAGCTTCAATCTCTCACAAAATCGGCCAAGGTTCTCAAATGAAAAACCAAT
>NZ_JAKIKS010000116.1 GCF_023284005.1 Shewanella surugensis | reverse complement strand
AACTGGTGTTGAACTTTACTTTTAGCCATAACCATTTATCCACTCAAAGCCTTACTTTAACTATAGTTCAGTTTTAGTAGCTTATGGCTGAGACTTGTCGGTAATCAGGAAAGTATATGCAATAGAGCCTTTGATCGATGAAAGTACGCGTACGGTTACTTTGCGTGCAGAGGTGACTGCCACTGATTTATATCCAGGGAGTTATGTTGATGTGATACTGTTGCTAAGTGATAAACAAAAAGTACTAACGGTGCCTGAAACGGCGTTAATGTCATCGCTTTATGGGGGTTTTGTTTATCAAGTTGTTGATAATAAAGTAAAAAAGGTGGTGGTCAAGATAGGGCGAAGACGAAATGCCTGTGTGGAGTTACTGTCTGGTGTCAAAATGGGCGATCGTATTATTAGTGCAGGGTTACGTAAAGTCACTAACGGCGTGAGTGTGAAGCCCTCTTCTATTGATCTCAATAGCCAATAAAATAGATGATTATTCAACGATTTATCCAAAAACCTATCCTTAGTGTTTGCTTATGCTTACTCTTACTTTTATTTGGCTTGATGGCTTATAAGCAACTACCGTCAAGACATTTTCCATTACTGCCTGCGTATGAAATTAGTGTGACGACGGTTTTTCCTGGTGCCAGTGCACAGGTCATGGAGGCATTTGTGACTCGGCCGATCCAGCGTATTTTATCGGGTTTAGATGGGCTTGATTATATTAGTGCCAATGATTCAGCGGGTGAAAGTGATATTGTGCTCTCTTTTTTCATCGGTACTGATCTTGATGCTTTACTGGCACAAGTGAATAGTCGCATGAACAGTATCTTATGGCAATTACCTGAAGGGGTACACAGTCCTAATATTGTTAAAATTGATCCCAATTCAGCGGCAACCAGTGGTATTGTGTTTATTTCGAGTACCAGTGAAACCTTATCTCAAGAAACCATTACCGAATATTTACGTAACATAGCGATCCCTGCATTACAAGAGGTCGCTGGCGTGTATGAGGTGACGCTGTTAGGCGGCAGAGAGTATGCGATGCGGATCTGGCTCGAACCGCATAAAATGGCTGCGAAAGGAGTCGGGGCCACCGATATTGTTTCAGCCTTGCAAGATTATAACCTTCGCTCTACAGCTGGAAGAGTGAACAGTGAATGGATCACCTTAGAGGTGAGTGCAAACACGAATATTAGTTCAGTGGACGATTTCGATAATATTGTTATTCGTAATAATGGTGGGCACTTTGTCCGGATAAAAGATGTGGGATATAGTCAATTTGCTTCAGTGGATTATACTCAAGGCGCAATATATGACGGCTCACCAGCAGTTATCATGGCCGTGTCAAGTTCAGATAAGGCCAATGCAATAGAAACGGCTGATGATGTCATTAGCTTGTTACCTCTATTACAAAAGAAAGCACCGGAAGGGTTGAAGATAGAGCTGAATTGGAATGTGACTGCGTTTAGTCAAGCCGTTGTTGATGAGGTTTATAAGGCTTTTATTGAAGCGATTGTATGTGTTTTTGTGGTGATTTGTCTGTTTATGGGATCTCTTCGAGCGATTTCTATTCCTTTAGTGACTGTTCCCTTTTCTATTTTGGGGGCGGCAACGGGGATGTTTTTCATGGGTTATAGCTTAAACTCATTGACCTTACTCGCATGGGTGTTAGCGATCGGTTTGGTGGTTGATGATGCCATTATTTTGGTTGAAAATACCCATCGCCATATTATGCAAGGGATGACGCCTTATAATGCGGCAATTAAAAGTGCCAGTGAATTGCGTACAGCAATTATGACTATCACCTTGTGTATTGCTATTGTGTTTGTTCCCATTGCTTTTGTTCCTGGTTATACCAGTGCATTGTTTACTGAGTTTGCCTTGACCATGTCATTTGTGGTGATTATTTCTGGTTTGTTGGCTTTATTTGTTTCTCCTGCTATGTGCAGTCAATTATTGCGTATGAAAGATAATGAAGGTCGTTTTACGCTATATTCTGAGCATATTTTTAAACACCTTCGTGTGCAGTATCGCCGGATGTTACGGGTGATATTAACGATGCCTTGGCTCGTGGGGCTGATTTTTATTGGTTTGATGTTTGGCGGGGTTAAATTGTATGACAAGATCCCAACCGATTTAATGCAATTAGAAAATACTGGTGCAATCAATACATTGGGATTAGGGCCTGATAATGCTAATTATGAATATTTGCAGAAATACAGTCAGCCATTGACTGACATTTATCAGTCTATTCCCGAAGGACGAGTGTGGGGGATGTTTAATGGGGTGCCTGCGTTTGGCGGCGCAACCAACAGTATGAGTTTCATTTTATTAAAACCAGAGTTCCTCTCTCAAGAAGATCGGATCCTTGCGGAAGTTCAAGAGAAAGTATCTGAACTGGGTGGATTACAGGCTTTTTCGTTTAAGCTTAATACCGTCCCTGGAGGCGAACAGCAGCCTTTAAGTTTTGTATTGACTACGACAGGCTCTTATGAAGCCTTAAGCTATCAAGTGGATCGCTTAATTACTGCGCTCGATAATTATCCAGGTATTGTCAGCCAAAGTAGTACATTTCGTTTTGATAACCCATTATTACAGCTTGATATAAAAAGAGACAAAGCAGCTGAACTCGGAGTGAGTGTGGCCTCAATTAATGACACGCTTAATATTTTCCTCGGTAAACCGGTTGCTGCTTTTTTTGAACTAGAGGGTTATAGCTATCAAGTGATCCCTCA
Source organism: Shewanella surugensis (assembly GCF_023284005.1). Taxonomy (GTDB): domain Bacteria; phylum Pseudomonadota; class Gammaproteobacteria; order Enterobacterales; family Shewanellaceae; genus Shewanella; species Shewanella surugensis. The sequence continues at coordinate 14,755 of NZ_JAKIKS010000116.1, read as the reverse complement.
GGTACCAAGGGGCCTTAGAATGGGGTTTGATAATATCCAAAACATGTATGTACGCACTGGCAGTGGGGAAATGATTAGTTTAGATAATCTTGTTCGGGTAAAAGAAACGGTGACACCGCAAAGTTTGGAGCAATTTAATCAGATGCGATCAGCGACTATCACAGCCAGTATTGGTAACGGTTATACTATGGGGCAGGCGGTAGATTTCTTAGAAAACTATGTCGCTGAGCATATTCCGGCGAGTTATAGTTATGGTTTTACTTCACAAGCGCGGGATTTTTTACGTTCAGGCGAGCAATTGTCCATTGCATTTAGCTTTGCTTTAATGTTGATATACATCTTACTGGTGATGCACTTTAATAGCTTTGTCGACCCTTTTATTGTGATGTTGAGCGTACCGCTTGCGGTTGTCGGAGCGTTATATATGATGTATTTAACCGATACCAGTCTGAATATTTATACTCGAATGGGGTTGATTATGTTGGTGGGATTGACGAGTAAAAATGGTATTTTAATTGTGGATTTTGCTAATAAAAAGCGCTTAGAAGGTAAAAGTGTAAGACAAGCGATTATTGATGGTGCAGCAATCCGATTAAGACCCGTGTTAATGACGGCAACCGCGATGGTGTTTGGTGCTTTGCCGTTGGTGGTGTAGCATGGAGCAGGTGCTGTTGCTCGCAATCAAATTGGCTGGGTGATTGTGGGGGGAATGGTGTTGGGGACATGCTTAACCTTGTTTGTAGTGCCCGTGGCTTACTTGTGTATTAATCAATATCTTAAGCGTAATAATGAAAAGAATAATAACGCTCAACTTGCCAATTGATGTTGATAACAAGCGCCGTGATTGGCTTGATAAATTAAGGCTATTTCTGTTGCGAAAAATAACCTTGTTGATGACAATCAATTAAGTTGATGTTGTTGCTTGAACTTTTGCAGCATAATCAGATAATCTGCACACTCTTTTGAATCAGCTTTTACAATCTCTAAGGCATTAATGGCACTTTGAAGTCGTTCCGATGCTTCAAATGTTTGACCTTGTTTTAATAAAAACTGCGTAGCATAGAAATTAAGCATAGGGTTGTTTAATGCTTGAGTCATATCATTATAATATTGAGCGGCTTTTATATTGTCGCCCTTAGCTTCTAGGGATAAAGCATGACCAATATAGGCACGAATATCTTCAGGTTTGAGTATTTCTAACAGGGTGTAAATACAGATAGCATCATCAAAGGCGTGGCTTTTTTCTAGCGTTTCTGTAATCGATAAAATGAGTTCATAATCATTGTCTGATAGTTTTGCCTCTGGTAATTTCGGGTCAGATTCTTTACCCATTAACAGTGCTTGATACATTGGGCTGAAAATACGCTGTAGTTGTTCTTGACGGAGAAAGGTTTGACAAAGGTGAAGACTGCGCGAGAAGGTATATTGTGTTTGTTCCATAAAGAGTGAAACGTCTTGCATAAGCTGTGCTTTAATTTGAGCTTGGGATTTATAAGGAAATAACCCTTGTTGCTGATTCGACATAACATCGACACTGAGCTCAATTAATTGTGGGATCATGTCTGTTAAGGGGAAGGTAGTTGTTTTCATTTTTATTCCTCAATCTTGATTCGACTCGATTTTCCCTAATCGAGTCACTTGAATGTTAGGCGTTTAGTGTTGTTACTTCAGTGTTTTGGTGTGCTCTTGCCGAGTAGGAGGTCATGAGGCCACTGATAGATTCTCGTATTTCGTGTAAGCCTTTATACAAGCAAAGGCTTGAACTAAAGCTTGCAAGTAAAATGGGGGCATAACTGGTATAAGGGGCTATTTGTTGTGCGAAGTTAGTCACCAGAGGGATCCCCGTTGCGATGTAGCCCGCAACCATTGGGCCAACATGAGGTGTGATGAGGGGAATAAGTATGGGTTGTAGAGTACCAAGCATAACACCAACAGCTACAATCGAAGGCACATAAGTGAGATAAGCGGGCAGTTTTCCAATGGCATTGGTTAGTCCCGGATAATTATTTTTTGTTTCTTCGCTAAAAAGGCTCGTTAAGGAAGTGTCATAGCCCATTAAGACATTTTGGACTGTTGGAATACTGGAAAAAATAAAGGTTGCAGGGCTAGCCAAAGCGCCCAGTTGGTAAGGAACCGTTAACATTAATCCTGTAGCAGCGGTTGTGGCAGCGAACTTACCAACCGATAATGCTGTTCCACCGACATTCATTGCTAAATTTACGCTTGACCAAGCCGCATTGGTTAATACGCCGAGGGGATTTCGCCAGTTTGTCATGTTTGTATTTTCTTGAGACTGATTTTCTATTGGTCTGGTTTCGACAATCTCTCTTGATGCTGTTACTAATCCGAATTCGGGCATGGTTTCCTCTTTTGTTTATTGTGTCAAGGAGCTTAATATTGACGATATCTAGTAAGTGTATTGACTTTGAATATATGCGTAGATGATTCATGATAAAGGCAAAAATTGCACTTCATATTTAAAATTAAGCTATATGTTATAGCGAGTATATTTTATGATCATTAGCAAGAGGAAATATATTGGACTTTTGTTGCTTATACTTAATGATGACGATATTTAATGATTTTATATTTCAGTTTTTATAAAAAGTGATATTGCTTGATTAAATTAAAAATGTAATCTTATAATTTATATTAAATATGCTATCAATTTTTTAAATATACTATCAATATTTAAATACTTTATTTAATCGATCGCATTAATTTTGATTATTTTTATGACTTTTTTTGTGTCATAAAAAAGAGTCCAATGAGGATACTGCTAATACCGATGAGTTTAGTGCTACTGAAGCTTTCATTGATCCAAGGAAGAAAAACCGCCCCGAGATAAACCAAAATATAGCTCAAACTGAGTAGTGGATAGGCGACCGATAAGGGTAAATGTTTCAATGCTAATACCCAAAAGGCCATCGATAGTGCGTAGCACGTTAAGCCTGAAATCACGGCAATGAAGGGCCATATAATAAGGTTAAATAAGGGCAGGATGTGCTGTTGCTGCCAGAGTTGCAGCAGTTCGGGGGACTGTAAGGTGAGTGTCATCATCCCCCATTTCATAATGAGCTGTGCACTCGAGACTAACAACACACTGACTAATGCCCAAATTATGGCCTCTGCTCCAGGGCCTGCTATCGTTCTTGTTATGGTTCCCGATATAGGCTCTGTTATGGCAGTGGTTTGAGTGTTGGCCATCGCCGAGTTTGGCGTTTGAGTTAAATGATTATTGCTCTTCATTCCAGTGCCCCACTGAGTATGATGATGCCGAATACGATAAAAAAGACGCCTATTATTTGTTTGCTTGAAATCGGCTCATGAAAGATAAAATGGGAGAGCAGTAACATGACAACGAAATTAATACTGAGTAAAGGGTAGGCGCTAGAAACATCCCAGAGACTCAATACTGCCAGCCAGCTAAGGGCTGAGATGCCTAAAAATAATATGCTCAGTAGAATAGGCCGAGATAAAAGTTTTTGATGCCAAGCCAGGGCAGGAGTTGACATGAACAGCATGGCGGCTTTTTTTTGCCAGTATTGACTTAGGCTACTGCTGCAAACAGAAAATAAGAATAAGCTCCAAGCTATCATAATGTGGGTAACTTTTCATAGTAGAACAAGCTATAACGGCCTTTGTGTATTTTTTTATTGGGTTTGGGTAAACCGACAGGCTGTGTGCGTGAGCGACTAAAAAAGGCTACCGGCGCTGTTTGTTGCTGCTCAGTAATAAACTCAGTTAACGCCAAAGGCTCGATGTATCGATGTTGTGCTTCTTCATAATTGAGTCCATAGGCCAGCTCGCCTTTGGTATGCGATAAATACACATCTTGGCGTTTAAAGTACCAGTTGAAAGCGGACATGGTATCGGGGTTATCGGCAATAAGAAGGGTGTTGTCATTCACTAATGGGCTTATTTGACTCATAAATTGAGCGGGCATTTTAGAGTCGCTGCTAATAGTCGGAATGATAGCCCAAGAGAGTAAAAATAACCCGGCGGGCATAAACATATAACAGCTGATTTGACTATCGAGATGGCTCGTTTTGGTCGCTATCAATGCTAAGCCTGCCCAATAAAAACACACTAAGGCTAATAACCAAGGACGGTGATATTCTTCTGCGGTAACAGGTAATAGATTTGCGTAGTAAAGAATAAGAATAACAATGGGTAGCAGACAAAAAAAACCTGCGTTAAGTTTAGAGCCGAGTATGAGGCCTGGCGTGTTTTTTTTAATGGCGCGAATGAGACCAAAGCCTAGTAAAATGGCGAGTGGTGGCATACAAGGAAGAATATAGGTGACTAATTTACCATTTGCGGCTGAGAAAAAGAGGAATGGCAACAGCGCCCACAACAAGGCGAAGCGAACTAAGGGCTGCGTCCATTGATTGTGTAAGTGTTTAAACGCACTCGGTGCTAAAAATAGCCAAGGCAAACTGGCTAACAACAAATAAGGCAGGTAATACCAAACGGGCGCATGATGTTGGGCTTCATTGGCGGAAAAACGCTGAATATGCTCTACCCAAAAGAAGTAATGCCAAAAACCGGGCTCAGCTTGATGTATGGCCAACGCCCAAGGAAGTGAGGTGATAATGGCAATGAATATTACCCAGCCGCCCCAGCGTAAAATTTGCATAAATTGTTGCTGCCAGAGCATAAAAGGCAGTATGACAATAACCGGCAATGCTAATGCTAAAAAACCTTTAGTGAGTAAGGCGAGGGCACAAAAAAAACCGGCGAGCGTGTAATACAATAATCGCGCGTTAAAGCTTTTACTTTGCGTTGCAAAATAAAAACCACAAAAGGCGGCGGTCAGCCAGAAATTGAGCATGCTGTCGACTAAACTATAAGTTCCTAAATTTGTGACCAAAAATAGGCTTAGAAAGATAGCAATAGTCACTAATGCATGCTTTCTATTGGCAAAATGATTGACCAGCAAGAAGAGACACAAGGCAGTGCCTAAGGTACTCAAGGCAGAGGCTGCTCGGACTGAAAAATTGTTTTCGCCAAACAGCACTTGTGCGCTCGCGTTCATCCAATGGCCCATGATGGGTTTTTCAAAGTAACGAATATTGTTAAATCGAGGTACGATCCAGTCACTACTTTGTACCATTTCTCGGGCGATTTCTGCATGTCTTAGCTCATCGGGTGACCACAGTTCCCTTAAGCCTAATGGTAATATATAGAGCACAATAAAAAATAGCGGTATGGCAAAGGCTAAGTTTATTCGGGGTAAAACGAGATTAACTACATTTGTCACGATTGGATTTTGCATCATAAAATGACTTCTCGATTATTTTCATTTGGGCTGAGGCCTGAGGTTTGCGAATAGAGTGCGCATTTCCTTTTTATCATTTAGACGACTGGCATGAGACTGCTGAGCCTTGCTGGCTTAACCAGCCTTCACGCCCTGGAGTCTCAAGATTGAGGATCGTGTCGATAGGCCATTGCGTATCGGGTTTGTCCAGTAAGTCGACGAGTGGAACAAATTCAATATTGTGTTGTTGAGCTTGGAGGAGTAAATCTTCAAATAAATCAGCACAAATTATCCCCTCCACTTCAGCGTGTATGGTGTAAACATTAAGCTGATGAGGTTTAATTAATTTAATGATTTCGGTATTATAATTGTCATGGGTGATGCCTTGTTGACCAATAAGTTCATCATAGGTGGGGAGCGTCACTGGAATTTGAGGGGCCATGTTTTTTTGAGGGATAAAAATAGACTGGCCCCGACAGTCACTGTTATAGCGAAAACCAAAGCGTTGTTTTTGCTCGAGTGTCGCCTCATTACAGCGCCAACCTGGGACGGCGCTGCAGTGAATCTGACTTTGGGTCAGTGTGGAGAGTAATTGATAGCCTTTATTGATTTCAGCGTGAAGTTCAGATGCACTCATGTGGTTCGTATGGATCTGCCATTTATGATGATCCCACGCATGCAAGCCTATTTCGTGATGGGCTTGATGGGTTCGCTGGATAATACTGGCAAGTTTCTTACCGATAATGGGCCCAGGCCACAACGTGCCTCGCAGTAAGATATCCCATCCATAAAGGCTAGCGGCCTTGGAACGTAGCATTTTTCTTAGAAACTTGGGCCGTAACAGACGCCAAATATGGCGCCCCATATTGTCAGGTCCAACCGTAAAAAAGAAAGAGGCTAAAATATCGTAACGGCTCAATAGTGTTAACAACTGAGGCACGCCTAAGCGGGTTCCTCTGTACGTATCAACATCGATCCTAAGGCCAACTTTGATGGGGGCTGGGTTTGTCATAATACTGCTACTGTTCCGTGCCAGTGACTAAGGCCAGTTCGATATTTTTATCGATTGGTGGTACGAGTTTAGGTGCCCAAGAGATTTCTTCTACGGCGGTTTTTAAGAAAAAATCCAATGTTTCCTCAATCGTTTGCTCCATTTTGATATGAGGCTCCCAATTGAGTAATTTTTTAGCATTTTTGATACTGGGTCGACGATGTTGCACGTCTTGATAACCGTCACCATAAAAGGATTGGCTTTCGACTAAATTGTAGCCCGCAAAAGGCGGAAATTGATCGCGCAAAGGATGCTGTTCAAATTTAGCGACTAAGGTTTCGGCCATGTGTTTAATGCTGGATTCGTTATCGGGTGAACCAATGTTGATGATTTGACCATCACAGAGTGCACCTTTGTTTTCGATGATCCTAAAGAGGGCTTCTATGGCTTCTGATATATCGGTAAAGCAACGTTTCTGCTCGCCACCATCGATGAGTTTAATGGGTGTGCCTTCGACTAAGTTTAAGATAAGTTGCGTAATGGCACGGCTTGAGCCGATACGTGCAGAATTGAGGCTATCGAGTTTTGGCCCCATCCAATTGAAAGGTCTAAAGAGCGTAAAGGATAAATTATCTTTTTTACCATAGGCCCAAATGACTCTGTCGAGCAATTGTTTTGAGGCGGAATAAATCCAGCGTTGGCGGTTAATGGGGCCAGTGATCAACGGTGAGGTGTCTTCATTAAACTCTTCATCGGTACACATGCCGTAGACTTCAGAGGTTGAAGGAAAAATAATACGTTTATTGTATTTGACGCAGGCTCGCACAATTTTCAGGTTTTCTTCAAAATCGAGTTCAAAGACTCGCAGCGGATTGCGGGTGTATTCAATGGGGGTGGCGATGGCCACCAAAGGTAAAACAATGTCGCATTTCTTAATATGATACTCAATCCATTCATTATGTATGGTGATATCACCTTCAACAAAATGAAAGTCAGGGTGGCCAAGATATTGTTCAATCTGACTCGAACTCATGTCCATGGCATAAATGTCATACTGACCATCATCGAGTAAGCGCTTGGTCAGGTGATTACCAATAAAGCCATTGGCGCCCATGATCAACACCTTCTTACGTTTGTTGGCTGAATGGATGGCACTGGCTTGGGGCCCAAAACGCATGCCTTTGACTAAATGCAATTGGCTCACTAATTGCTCACCACTGAGAAACAGGCCATTTTCAGCTTGACCCGATTCGACAATGAGCGCGCCTTGCGCACAAGCGACAGTGAGGGGGGAGGTGTTGACTATGGTGCCTGGGGTGACATCATAGATGTCATGACTGGGTCTGGCTTGCCATAGGATGACTTTATTATTACCTAAGAAAGAAAAGGCGCCTGGAAAAGGTTCTGTCACGGCGCGAATAAGGTTAAATAAACGGATGGGATCCTGAGTCCATTTGATTTCACCATCGGCGGCCGTTCTGCGTCCAAAGTAACTGGCTTGCGAATGATCTTGGGGGGTTTGAGTGTGAGTGTTTTGCCTGATTTTTGGCAAGATCTCGCGCAATAACTCACTGGTTAGTTGGGTCATGCGTTGATGTAAGCTGGCGGCGGTATCACTGAGGGTGATGGGCAGCGTCGCTTGTGCAACAATATCCCCATTATCGGGTTTATTCGTCATGGTATGCAAGGTGACACCGGTTTGTGTTTCGCCATTGATGAGTGCCCAGTTAATCGGTGCGCGGCCACGATAAAGGGGTAATAATGAACCGTGTAAATTAAACCCGCCTTTAGGCGCAATATCGAGAATGTCTTGGCTTAACATATGACGGTAGTAAAAAGAAAATAAACTGTCGGGTGCCAATTGGCGAATTCTATTGACCCAGAGAGGATGATTCACATCTTCGGGGGCAAACACGGGAATTTGGAAACTCGCTGCTAATTTTGCGACGGATTCAAAGAAGACATTTTCATTTTTATCATCTAGATGAGTAAACACGGCGGTAATTTCAACACCGGCTTCTCGCAAACTGCGAATAGCAGCACAACCTATATTATGGTAAGCAAATACAACGGCTTTCATATATCATCCTTATATAAAAGAGACCTAACCCAACATCGGCGGCTTGGAAAGTCGCTAGGTTAATCTGTTATTTTTCATGTCGTGATTAATTGAGTTTGTGGGATCAATTATCGATTTTTATGTTATTGAGCCATTTAAATGCTTATTCAGCTAAGGAATAAGCCATTATAAATGAGTCATTTTGTTAAGCTCATGGTGTTAAGTTCAACAGGGCTCACCGCCTGAATATTGTCCCTCGCTTGTTTGCTTGCTTCACCGATGAGAATATCTTGTACATAATAGCGAGGCCTCGCTCGTACATCGGAATAAATACGGCCTATGTATTCACCCAATAAGCCAAGACCGATAAATTGCGCACCCACGAAGATAAATAAAATGGAAAATAACGGAAAGATCCCATCCACTCCCCACTGGGCACCATAAATAAGCCTTAATACCAGTAAAAATAGGCCAAAAACGACCCCTAAAGACGCCATTCCGCCACCAATAAGACTTAAGAGTCTAAGCGGGGCGGTTGTCATACTCGTGAGTAAATCAAACATTAAATTAATCAAGTTCATAAAACCGTATTTGGACTCACCTTGCGAACGTTCATGATGCTCTACATCAATTTCAGCGGTATGGCGAGCAAAGCCATTGGCAAGAATAGGAATAAAAGTGCTTCTTTCATGGCAGGCAAGCATGGCTTTGACTACATGGCGGCGATATGCACGTAACATGCAGCCATAATCATTCATTTCAACACCGGTAGAACGTTTTACTATTTTATTTATAATTTTAGAGGGATAGCGACGTAACACACTGTCTTGTCTGTGCCTTCGGATGGTACCAACGGCATCATAGCCTTCTTCGGCCTTAGCGACGAGATTAGGAATTTCTTCTGGTGGATTTTGCAGATCGGCATCTAGGGTAATAATGAGATCGCCGCGGACATGTTCAAATCCCGCCATAATGGCATTGTGTTGTCCATAGTTACGATTGAGAATAATGCCGACAATATGACTATGGGCTGAGTTTGCCGCAGCTTCGATGATCTCTGCACTGCTATCTCGGCTGCCATCATCGATGAGCACGATTTCGTACTTTTTGCCCATATGACTAGCAGCAGCTGTTGTGCGTTGGATCAGTTCGTTTAAACAGGCCTCTTCGTTATAAACAGGAATGACAATGGAAACGAATTCAATATGCTGATTATGCTTCATCTTGCTGCTCCGAGATGTTAATTATGGCTTGTATGACACGTTCTACATGGGCTTTATCCATGTCAGGAAAAAGCGGTAATGAGCAAATTTGTTCACTGTTAATTAATGTATTGGGCAGTCTTTCATCGATGCTATTCATGTGTTCATTATTGAGCTCGCGATAATACTTTTGACTATGGCAGGCTTTAAAGTGGATGCCTGCTCCTATCCCATGGGTTTTCAATGCTTGAATAAAATCATTTCTATTCATGCCAAAAATATGAGGGATGATGCGGACGATTAAGAGATGCCAGCAATGGCGGTGTGGATAATCGGGTAAGCCTAAAGGTTCTATTCCGCGAATGAGATTGAGTTTTTCTCGATAGTGGTGGGCCAATAGATGGCGTTTGTCAGTAATGGCGTCGATACGTTTGAGTTGACCGATGGCGAGTGAAGCACAAAGATCGGGCATATTGTATTTAAATCCAGGTTCAATAACTTCTGCTTGTGGTGCTCGACCTTGATGTTCTCTATCGAAAGCATCCACGCCTAAACCATGAAAGCGTAAACGGCGAATGCGTACGGCAAGGTTTTCATCTTGAGTGGTAAATATACCGCCTTCGGCCGTGGTAATGTTTTTGATGGCGTGCAAAGAAAAAATACAATGTCCCGTTTTTCCGATGGCCCGTCCTTTGTATTGTGTGCCTAACGCATGGGCGGCATCTTCAAGGACGGGAATGTTATAGCGCTCTGATAGGGCATAAATGGCATCTAAATCTAAGGGGGCGCCCGCATAATGCACGGGAATAATGAGCTTTGTGCGTGGCGTAATGAGTGGACCTATTCTTTCTGCATCTGTCATCAGCGTGTGAGGACTGACATCAACAAAGATAGGTTTAGCGCCCAAGAGAGAGATCATATTAATGGTCGATACCCAAGTGAGGGAGGGGGTAATGACTTCATCTCCTGGACCAATGCCCAGTGCCAATAAGGCTAAGTGCATACCTGCGGTAGCACTGCTTAAGGTGACAGCGTAGGTTGCACCTGTCTGCTGGGTAATGAGTGTTTCAAGCTCATTACATTGTTTACCCGTTGTTATCCAACCACTGCGCAGTACGTTGATGGCGGCATCGATATCGCTTTCGTCAATTGCCGGACGACATAATGGCAAAAAATCCTTATTCATAAACATCCTATTGGGTTAAATATGATTCTTTATACTGTTTAGCCGCGAGATTAATCATGGCTAGTTGAGTGTATTGGTTCCTTGGGCAGTTTTTTTCTGGGTGGGTTTATCGCTTATCCAGTAGAGTCCATTTTTTTTATTACTCCTGATTTTTCCAATAGCAAGGGGACGAAGATGGAGGTCTGTTAGACTCAGTTTGGGTGTGATTTGGGGCAGTAAAGTCTCGAATGTCCCAGTGTGCTCCACAATAACAGACTGATAGTGAGGATCTTGCCCCTGAAGAATAGAGTGAACACGCAGTGGATCATGAATTTGGGGTATTTTCCAATGGGCTGTAATGACCAATGCGGCTAGGCTGGTTTCACTGAGCCGATAAGCGGCTATCTTTTCTCTTTGCATGAGAGGGATCTGCTCAATAAAGGCGTGAGTTGATTGACGCATAGATTTTGCCATATTGACCACAGGGACAAGGAGTGAAAATAGGCTCACATAAAGGCATAAGGTGACGGCACTGATATGGTGAAAAAAGGGAACTTTATGGCGTATACGCCAGAGGTAAACCATGGTCAATAGGCAAAGGACCACGATAGAAAAGCGCCAATGCAGGTAAGATAAGTAAGTGTGAATATTATCGGGGATTTTATCTGCTAGCCTTGCAGGTATAAAAGGTAAGTAAAAAGGGATCCCAGCGATCAGCGTGATAATTAGCGCACATAACGTAAACCAAGATTGCTGAAAATATCGGGTCCATTTTCCGATACAAAAAGGTAAGTAATAGGCGGTAGTCAGTGCAAAAAGGGGTAATAACGGTAATAAATAGAGACTTCGTTTGGTAGCGGATGCACTCAGTAATAATAAAGGGATGACACATGCAAGTAGCAAGAAGGTGTTTATGGGATCAAGCGTGTGTCTGCGGAGCATTTTGGTGATAATGGAGAGCAACCACATGAGTAATACCGGCAACCAAGGTAAGCTGTATTCACTTAGGGCTGCAAGATAATAGAAGGGCTGCCCTGTTTTGATATGCCCTAATTGCGCAGTGTCACCCGCAAAGCGGCCAAAATGATTGACCCAAAACCATTGATGCCATGTTTCAGGTGTCCCCGTTTGTTTAAATAATATAATCCAAGTACCCGCAATGAGGCTAAGAAGGATAAAGCCTGCGCCGTGACTCAATGCGAGTTGTGTAATCAGGTGCTTTTTTGTCAGTGTGGTCTTGGCTTTTTTAGCGTGGTTGTCATTATATCGAGCAATATAGTGATTATAATGAAGCATAAAGGTGAGCATCACGGCGAGCCAAATGGTCATGATGATCGCGATTCCCACAAAACCTTTAGTTAAAAAAGCCAGGCCAGCGAAGATGGCGCCAAGTAATATGTGAGAAGAACGCTGATACTTAATACCGTGATAAAAAGCCCAACTGGCTGCAATCACAGTGAGGAGCAGTAAATTATCCACACGGCTCCAATGGGTTTGTACGACAAAACCTTCCATTGTACCTAGAATCATCACGGCCCAATAACCTGTGGTGTGACTGACTAAACTCTTGCCTAATTGATAAGTGAAATAGAGGGTGAATAATGCCAATAAAACATTGAGGATCCTGAGGGCGGTAATAGGTTCAACAATCGGTAAGACTTTAATCAAACCGGCGCCTAACATAAAGTAGAGAGGGGGTTTTTCAATAAAGGCTTGGCCTGCAAGATGAGGAATAATGACCTCACCTGTTTCAGCCATTTCTATGGCAATGGCGGTGACCCGAGGCTCATCTGGCGTCCATTCATCACGTTCAAATTGTCCCCAAAAACAGAGAAAAAGAACCAGTATGAATAATATTTTCACATAGGAATGCGCCGTTATTGCTTTTGTAGGCATAAATAAACTCTTAAATGACAGTATTCGATTTAATCGAATGAAGTAATCAGCGCCTGCAGATTAGTGAAAGCATGATATGTCGTTTCTTTAATCTATAGCGCCTAAAACCAATTAGAGTTAAGACTGCGGCCAATAGAGTTAAGACTGGGATGTTAAAGTCGAACCAAGATAATAATTGCTACAAGGAGGTATTACTATGCCGATGAAAAAGCCAATAGCAAGCCGATTAAGTAAAAGTTATGTTAAAGTCACCGATAAAGCGAGTTTCTCTTTTTCCTCATTAAAAAGTCACAGTTAGTGCACTAAACTCACTTATTTTTTGAGGTAAGTCAAGCTGTATGTTGGTATAGTGTAGTTTTGTTGTGATGAATAATGAATAATGAATAATGAATAATGAATAATGAATAATGAATAATGAATATTGATATGAGAGTGATTCATCCTGGTATTTGCAGCAGGTATCAATCAATGCGCTGCATTTTCGCCCTTTACCGAGTGGTGGCACAATAACGAGAAAGATAACAACTAGAGAGAGTAAAGATGATAAAAGTGGTGACACAAAATGATTTTGACGCGTTAAGGATGAAAGCCAAAGAGGTGGAGCGCAAGAGAGCACATTTAAATGTCCATGACAGTTTAGACGCCAATGTTCAACGGCTGTTGATTGCCACAGAGCCAGAGACTTATATTCGGCCACATCGACACAGTGAGAGTCATAAATGGGAAATGTTTATGGTGTTAGCAGGTGAAATTGATTTGTTAGTGTTTGATGATAATGGCCGACTAATTTCACGTATAAAGATGAGCCAGACAGCGACTCGAGTGGTTGAGATCCCCCCAAACACTTGGCATACCTATGTGGTGCAACAAAGTGGTACCCTCGCGATGGAAGTGAAAGAAGGGGCTTATACACCGACGCCTGAAGCTGACTTTGCCACATGGGCACCGGCGGAAAAGACAAAAGAGGCAGAGTTTTTTTTAGAAACGTTAAGAGTATTACAACCTGAGATGTCAGAGTCATGAGATTAAGTGATCTTTTACATCAGTGAGATAGATGTCGTTAACTTAAACCAAGTTTAGATTAACTAAGTGATACTATTGTCTATTTTACCCTGTCATGTTCTTTATTTATAATAACCAGCTTAATGGATAATGGAATGATCTTGAAGATATTGGGATGGGGTTTAATCTTGTTGGCATTATTCACGTGGTTGCCGAGTGTGGTGCCCGGCGCCATGTCGGCGCTCGCGTTCGGCCTCGCTTTAATTGTGCTAATACTGTCTTTATTGACGCTGCTATCGCGACAAGCCTTTTATTTTAAGGTTATCGCGGCGATTGTTGGTGTCGAAATGTTGATCGTTAATGATACTATTCGTTTATTCGGTGCGTTATTGAATGTCTCTTTGGCTGAAAAATGTGGGTATTATTTACCTTATTTTTTTATTTGTTTTATTGGCTTTGTACTCATTAAAAAATATAAAATCATTTAACGTAGTTAAAAATTTGCTAGCCTTATTTAAAGGCTAGCAAGCTTGATGGCATGAGATTGACCAATAAGGGTTTAGGTCGAAGCTTGTACGCGATTCGTTTGAGTCAGCTGAGTCGTCTTCATCTCGCCCGTTACCGAAGAGGTTAGATGACTGGATGTTTGCACTGTTGCCTACTCCGTACTGGTGGCTATTGGCTGGGAGTTTGTTTCGACTAACAGTGTTTTTAACTGGCGAATTTCCAGCGCCAGATCCTCTAAGGTGATTTTGCCTTCGGCCTTATCTTTTTCAGCTTGCACAAGAGCATTTTCATTTTCTAATACATTGACGACGATACCGATCACCATATTGATAAAAGCAAAGGCGGTGAGAAAGATGAAACTTAAATAGAAAATCCAACTGTAGCCGTAAACCGTCATGGTTTCATACATGACATCGGTCCAATCTTCAAAGGTCATTATCCTAAATAAGGTCAGCAGTGAAATAGAAATATCGCCCCAAAGCACTGGGTTGATCTCGGCAAAGAAGGTGGCACCCACGGCCGCATAAATATAGAAAATGATAAACATGAGTAGTACAATATAGCCTAGGGGGCGTTGACAATTACGCTAACCAAATCATAGAAGCAGCTAATTGAAGCGTCCCTAAATAGTACTTAGCCTTTCTCTCATAGCGCGTAGCCACTCTACGGAACT
>NZ_JAKIKS010000115.1 GCF_023284005.1 Shewanella surugensis | reverse complement strand
TGATTGCACTAATGATGAGGAACATGACGTCAATAAGGTCGTGTCTTTGGTTGATACTAGAACGGGTTTCTTCAACAACGGTAAGGTGTTCGATCAGGGTCATTGGGTTACATCTCAGAAAGTGAGGTGCGATTAGATCACAGTAATTCAGCAGATTCAATCTTTGTTAACAAAGTGCGATCCCGCCCTGACCAGCACTACAGCCTGTCACCATCATCCTAGAGGGTTGCTGCATGTTACCTCTTAACCAAGCATTAATCGCTCTCATATTGACAAGACCATTATGATGCCACTCTAGGGGAGGATTCACACCACTGGGATCCTCATAAATTTCCACTTTATCTCCAGCATAAATATCTCCGGTACAATATGGCACATACACCAGATTCCAATCTTGTCCTTCAGGATGGTCTTCATAATTAGCTGGGTTAGAGAGCAAAGGATAATGCCCTCTCTTTTCTGCTTCAGTAATAAGGTGATCAGCCTTCGGTGGCCATAAAACATTTAAAAAACTCTGCCACGACGAGTAGTAGCCATCATCATAAGCCATTGCTGGCGCAGTCATCATGATGACATAAAGTAATCCCCACATTTTCTTCATCGAGAGCCCCAAGTTATACCATTCTATTGACAACGATAAGATAAAACTTTTATTTTGCAATAAAGAAACGCTCTTTTTAATTCAAATAGTTAAAATGTATTATAGAAAATAAAACTAAGTTTAAAGAGGGTCTACTAAAGTTCAATATGAAAGGGATCACAATAAAAGTGCTATTTTTGAAGGAATAAAATAGCTCACTTAGCAAATATAGGCTTACTTCTTTGTTACAGACTGATTATTTTCACCGACTTTATGCATCTGTTTCACACAAGACTGACATAAACATTGATGCGCGTTAATGCTTAAATGAGACAAACCCGATGGCTCAGGAAAGCTTTGCTGATGACACCAACAGTCACTCACCTTTTGGCCCGAAAAAACCGCACATTCATTTTCCTTGGCGCATAATGGACATTCAAGTTCATTGAGTTTCATTCGCTCTCAGCCTCTCGATTGATGAAAATAGAATTACTACATTTTCAATGTTGTATAAAAACATGATACACCTTTCTCCATCTGATCCCAGCCTCATTGAAAGGACCCACACTTTATACCCGTGATACTTCTAGGGATCACGACTCAAGAAAAGAACATAAATACATTGAAGCAGGTAATAAATAGAGTGCAGCAGATGATAAATAAATGAGAATTCTACTTCAAAAAAAGTAGTGGATTTCAATAATGATGTTAAGCGGGGGAGTTTAGAACAATAAAAAATGGGGTGACTGATGGGGCTTGAACCCACGACAACCGGAATCACAATCCGGGGCTCTACCAACTGAGCTACAATCACCACTGATTTGATACAATAATCGCTATTTTAAACTGGAGTTTAATGATTATTAAAAAGTGGTCGGTGATAGAGGATTCGAACCTCTGACCCTCTGGTCCCAAACCAGATGCGCTACCGGGCTGCGCTAATCACCGATGTTTTCTTTTTGATTTAATATCAAAGCATTATGTTCACTTCATAAAAAATCTTTAAATTAATGGGGTGACTGATGGGGCTCGAACCCACGACAACCGGAATCACAATCCGGGGCTCTACCAACTGAGCTACAATCACCATTGCCTAAGCCTATCTAAGCTTTACAACGAAATAAGCCTTCTTAATTAGAAGGCTTATCGAAAAGTGGTCGGTGATAGAGGATTCGAACCTCTGACCCTCTGGTCCCAAACCAGATGCGCTACCGGGCTGCGCTAATCACCGAAATCTTTTACTTTTTACAACTTTTACAACTATAAATTTGGTCGGTGATAGAGGATTCGAACCTCTGACCCTCTGGTCCCAAACCAGATGCGCTACCGGGCTGCGCTAATCACCGAGAATGACTGTCTCTTTTCTAAATAAGAGTGAGAAGGAAATGGGGTGACTGATGGGGCTCGAACCCACGACAACCGGAATCACAATCCGGGGCTCTACCAACTGAGCTACAATCACCACTGAACCTTACTCTTACTAACCAAAACGTTACTCCAACTGGTGCGCCCAGAAGGATTCGAACCTTCGGCCTCACCCTCCGGAGGGGTACGCTCTATCCAGCTGAGCTATGGGCGCCTGCCTTGGTTAGCGACGCATATATTAGGGATAAATCACTCCTACGTCTAGCTATGTTTTACTTTTTTTGTTCGTTTGATTAAGTTTTGATAGATCCGAGTGAATATTTACCGAAATAACCCCGCCATAGTCATAAACTATCACTTGGAAGCGATGCAATTTCGTGCTATCAATATAACTGAATGAATAACGACCCCATGCTCATTTTCTAAAATACCGCTGATCATAACCCAACATGACGCACTAGGATGATTAACAATAGAAATTTCATTCAGCGAGATAGAATCGAGAGTAACAGTAAATCAATCCCCCTTTTGCTCAAACATCGACAATCGGGGTGATAGTGCATCAAATTAGCATCATATAAATACACTATAAAAAATACTTAAGTTGGCGAAAATAATGTTTAGGGATAAAACACCACAGGCCATAGAAGTTGTGCGTTTACACAAAAGGATTGCTCGCTTAAAAGCGCTTGCACGGATCTATAAACGCGCTGAGGTCACTCAAAATGCCTTATTAGCCATATCGAACTTAGCTGCCACAGTCACCTCTCAAGAAGAGTTTTACGCTATTGTCTATAATTCGATAGACACCCTAGTGCCCACAGACAATTTTTTTATCGCGACCCTTAATCCCAAAACCAATGAAATTGAAATCCCTTTTTTCGCTGATGAAAAAGATGTGCATCCACAAGATTTATATCCGACAAGCACATTATCTGACACCTTAGCATGTGGCTTAACCGGCTACGTCTTTAGAACAGGTGAAAGATTACTGTGTGATGACAACAAGTTTAGAGAATTACTCGACCATAAAGAAATTATTAGTCTAGGTTCCGATTGTCACCAATGGCTTGGCGTTCCTATCAAAAATAATGGCATCACTTCAGGTGTCATTGTTGTGCAAAGTTATGATCAAAGTATTAGTTATGGTGACATCGATCTAGAATTGATGAATTTCATCAGCCACCATATATCCACTGTTGCCGAACATCTGCAACACCAAGAGCAACTCGAGCAAGCCATTAGTAAACGCACTCAAGAGCTCAGTATTGCCTACGAAAAGCTCAAACAGGAAGTCAGTGAACGCCGCCGAGCTGAAACCTTACAAAAAACATTATTCGAAATTGCCGACTTAGCCACATCTAATATTGATAATGCCCGTTTTTATGCTGAAATACATAAGGTCATTAGCAGATTACTCGCCGCTAATAATTGCTTTATCGCATTACTCAATGAACAGCATACACGGCTCAGTTTTCCTTTTTATGTGTCGCAGCTTAATACTCCATCCCCCAAACCTAGACCGCTACAAGATGGTTTAACAGAGTTCATTATTAAGCATCAAAAACCTCGACTTTTTCACAAGCAGGATATTGATGAATTAATTTCATCTATGTCTGTATATACTCAAGCTCCAGAGCTAAATAATACTCGCCAGATCCACCAATGGATCGGTATTCCCCTTTTTATTCAAGGCAAAGTGTTAGGTGCTTTAACCATCTATAGTTTTAACGCTCATCAAAACTATCATGAGAAAGATCTCGAACTGCTCACCTTTGTCTCTCAGCATATTGCAACGGCCATCGAAAGAAAGCTCTCTGCCGAGTCTTTAAAAGCCAGTTACGAACAACTCGAAGAAAAAGTCAATCAACGCACTCAAGCATTAGCCATGCTTAATCAGGATCTTGAAAAAGAAATCACTCAACGCAAAAAAATTCAACGCCAGTTGCAACATGATGCCAAACACGACAACCTAACCGATCTCCCTAATCGCTCCATGTTTATGGAGCAACTATCCCAAGCCATTAAGCATTTACGTCGACACCCACTCGACAAATTTGCCTTACTCTTTATTGATATGGATAGATTTAAATTACTGAATGATACTTTGGGACATTTGGAAGGAGACCGATTTTTAATTGAAACGGCTAGACGACTGAAAAAGTGCATTAGAGTCAATGATACTTTGGCCAGACTAGGCGGCGATGAGTTCGTCATTTTATTAGATTGCATTAATCAAACACAAGATGCCATTGAAGTCGCTGAACGAGTGTTAAAAGCATTATCACGTCCTTATCAACTGGCTCAAAAAATGTTTTATTCGTCTGCCAGTATCGGCATCGCTATCAGCGAAAATAATAAATCAAATACCAGTGAGTCAATATTAAGAGATGCTGATGCCGCGATGTATCAAGCAAAGTCAGATGGTAAAGGCTGTTACGTTGTATATCAAAGACAATCACATCAACAAATTAAAAATATCGAATTAGAAAAAGAACTGCAGCAAGCCATTAGCCAACAGCAACTGCAACTCAGTTACTTGCCAATTTTAGATTTACGCACCCAAGTACTAAAAGCATTGGAACCCCGTTTATTTTGGGTCCATCCTAAATTGGGTAAAATTAAACAAGCCCAACTGAATATGATTGCTCAGCAATGTGATTTAAATATTGAACTTGATAAATATACCCTCACACAATTAAACATTGATTTTAAGCAATTACAAGAGCATACACCCTACCCTTTACAGATACAGATTTCCCTTTCAAGCCAACATTTAAAACATAAGCATGCGTTACGCAGCCTTAAAAACCATTTAAAAAAATGCCAATTCAACTTGGCGCAACTGTATTTATTCTTTAATGAAAAGGCCTTTGTTCAAGACAATAATGCGCATATTAATGCCTTTGAATGCTTAACTCAGCTTAATGTAAATTTAGGCATTAACGATTATGGTAGCGCCCATAGTGCGATCAATAGTCTCACCTTTTTACCGGTTAGCATCTTAAAACTCGACCCCAGTTATTGCGCCCATTTAGAAAGTGAACCCCATTACAAATTGGCGAAGGCTTATTTTTTAGCTGCAAAAGCACTCGACTTAACAGTGAATGCCACGGGTATAACCCGTGCTGAGCAAATCACTAAATTAACCGAAATAGGCATAAAAACAGGACAGGGTCTCGCACTCGGAGACATCCTTATCTTACCTAAGCAAGTCGCGCTAGATTGCGCCTAACACACTAATATTTAGCTTGTGATGACTTAACCTAAACTCAGGTTACTTCGTTTTTAACATGTTACGTAAATTTGCAATATTGCTTTTACCCGTTGCTTGTTGCTGCTCAGGTGATGCTAATGGTTTACGATTCTCCCAAATAAGGTCATCTTGGGGTAACTCCATTAGAAAGCGACTCGGTTCACAACGCATGGTTTCACCAAACTGCCTTCTTTCCCGGCAAATGACAAACCATAGCTCTTTTTGTGCCCGCGTGATCCCCACATAAGCCAAACGTCGTTCTTCCTCAACATTGCCTTCGTCAATACTGCTTTGATGCGGTAAAATTCGCTCCTCTGCTCCTACCATAAAGACATAGGGGAACTCGAGCCCTTTGGAAGCATGTAGCGTCATCAATTGCACCTGATCGCCACCTTCATCTTCACTGTTACGTTCCATCATGTCTCTTAAGGTTAAACGCGTCACGACCTCAGGTAAGGTCATCGGCTCATCAAGATCATCCCCAGCCAACATCTCAGTCACCCAACGATAAAGCTCCGAGATATTTTTCATCCGCATTTCAGCAGCTTTCGCACTGGTACTGTTTTCATAAAGATAATCTTCGTAATTGATCTTTCGCACTAAGTTCTTAACCGCATCAACAGGATCGCCCCGAGTCACCGCTTCCTCAGTATCCACGATAAAGCAGCCAAACTTATATAGAGAGGACATCGCAGTCGGCGATAAGTAATGATTCAAATCCGCCTCAAAAATAGCGGAAAACATTGAAATATTACGCTTGTTGGCATAATTACCCAAGGCTTCTAATGTCGCAGGCCCAATACCACGTTTAGGTAAATTAACAATACGTAAGAAAGCATTATCATCGTCAGGATTAACCACTAAACGCAAATAAGCCATCATGTCTTTAATTTCTGCTCGACTGAAAAAAGACGTGCCACCACTCAGTTTATAAGGGATCCTATTGGTCATTAATGCCCGTTCGAGCAAACGAGATTGATGGTTACCTCGATATAAAATGGCATAATCACCAAACTGCGTGCGACCGACAAACTTATGCCGGATCATCTCAGCAATAACTCGCTCCGCTTCCTGTTCTTCATTCGCTGCCATCAGCACCCTGATAGGCTCACCATAAGCTAACTCACTAAAGAGCGCTTTATCATAAACATGGGGATTATTGGCAATAAGAATATTGGCAGCCCGTAAAATACGTTGGCTGGAGCGGTAATTTTGTTCAAGCTTAATCAATTTAAGCTTAGGAAAGTCTTCCCCCAAGAGCACTAAGTTCTGTGGCTTAGCCCCGCGCCAAGAATAAATAGACTGATCGTCATCTCCCACCACAGTAAAGCGTGCACGCTGACCCACTAATAATTTCACCAGCTCATATTGACTGGTATTAGTGTCTTGATATTCATCCACCAGCAGATAACGAATTTTAGCTTGCCAGCGATCTCTCACTTCCTCATGATGCCTTAATAATAACGTTGGAATGAGAATTAAGTCATCAAAATCAAGTGCATTATAGGCTTTCATATGCTGAGCATAACGTTGATATAACATAGCAAACAATTGTGATTGTTCATCTTTCGCCAATTTTTTTGCTTGCTCTGGGATCACTAAATCCCCTTTCCAATTTGAAATCGTTGTGGCGAGTGATTTCAATAAATCTTTATCTTCTTCTAGCTCATTTTGAGTCAGCTCTTTCAATAGCGCCAAGCTGTCTTGGTCGTCAAATAAAGAAAAGCCGGGTTTTAACCCAAGCACTTTATATTCCCGTTTAATGATTTCTAAACCTAAGGTATGAAAAGTCGAGATCCACAATCCTCGCGCTTCTTTACGTCCCATCGATTTTGACACACGCTCTTTCATCTCACGCGCGGCTTTATTGGTAAAAGTCACCGCAGCAATATGGCGAGCTTTATAGCCGCACTCTTGCACTAAATACGCAATTTTATTGATAATAACGCGAGTTTTCCCACTACCGGCACCCGCTAATACTAAGCAAGGGCCAGAAACATAATGTACGGCTTCGTTTTGTCCAGGATTCAGCTTCATCAGTACTTTACAACCAACACATAGAAAAAAGAAAACAAGTTCGAATGATACCAGAAATATCCACTTTCATATGGACAAAACTAAATTGAAAGTCAAATCATCAGTACATTGAAGTCCTTTCTGCTGAAAAAATATAAAATGGCATTTAAGTGTTCCTCATTCAGCAAAAACAAAGCTAACATCATTAATAATTATTCATGATAGTATCTAAAAGATCGACAAAATAATGTTAAGCACAGTATCACCCCATTAGGGTTCATCCAAAAAACACTAGGTAGAAAATTAGTCTAATCAAAAGCATTAATATTTTCATGTTTTCGACTAATATTAAGGTTAATCAGGCACCTTTCTAATAACAATACAATTACAGGGCAGTCAGAAAATGAAAAAATGGTTTCTAGTAATGATCATCATTGCGCTTCTCGTATTTGGTTCCGTCATAGGATTCAACCTCTTCATCAAACAAAAAATTGCCAGTTTTATCGCAAACATGCCAGAGGCGGAATTTCCTGTTACCGCAATAAGCGTCAAACCTACCACTTGGCAACCTAACTTGCATGCCATTGGTTATGTCGAACCCAATCAAGGTGGAACATTATCGAATCAAGACGCAGGGGTCGTGGCGTCAATTAATTTTGAAAATGGCGCCGCAGTGAAAAAAGGCCAATTACTTCTTTCTCTCAACACTGGTGTCGAAAAAGCCAACCTCGACAATAGTGTTGTACAACTGCCTGCTGCCAAAGCCGATTATGAAAGAAACCTCGCACTATATAAGCAAAATTCAGTATCAAAACAAGATGTTGATACAAGCCAATCAACTTATTTAGCATTGATAGCCAGTATTGAAAGCTTAAAAGCAACCATTAGCCGCCGTGAAATAAGAGCCCCTTTCGATGGAGTTATGGGAATAAGAGAGGTCAATCTAGGCGATTATCTCAGTGTTGGAACTGATATTGTTGGTATAGAAGATCTGACTGATATGAAAATTCGCTTCACTATCCCTCAAACCCAACTTTCCAAAGTGTTTGTTGGGCAAAAAATCAATACCTTTGTTGACAGTTATCCCAAGATACCCTTCTCTGGCACCATTACAGCCATAGAGCCTGCTGTATTTGAGCAAAGTGGTTTGATTCAAATACAAGCGAAAATCCCCAATGCTGATAATAAATTACGTAATGGTATGTTTGCCGAAGTGGATATATTACTCCCCATAATGAAGAATCAAATTGTCCTTCCTCGAACTGCCATTACTTACACCCTTTATGGAAACTCTATTTATCTTATCGAAAATAAAAAAGAAAAAAATGAAACAATACAAAGGGTAAATCAGATAGATGTACAAGTGCTAGAAAGAAGTGGCGGCAAAGCCCTCATTACAGGCAAACTCAAAGCGGGTGACAGAATTGTCACCTCTGGGCAAGTTCGCTTAAGCAATAACAGTAAAGTCAAAGTCACGGAGAGTGAAGCTTTACCTACTCCCGTCACGATGCCACAACTATAACAGGAGGAAGTGGCAATGCGCTTTACTGATACTTTTATTCGTCGGCCAATATTGGCCATCTCAATTAGTTTACTGTTGTTATTACTAGGTGCGTATTCCTATTTAGGTATGCAAGTACGTGAATACCCTAAAATGACCAACACAGTGCTCACTGTCAGCACCAATTACTACGGTGCTGACGCCAATCTTATCCAAGGCTTTATTACTCAACCCATTGAGCAAGCCATTGCTCAAGCCGATAATATTGATTACATGAGCTCTAGCAGTATATTAGGTACTTCAACGATTACTGTTACCATGAAACTCAATACCGATCCTAATGGTGCACTCGCTGAAATTTTGTCTAAAGTGAACTCTGTCGGCTCTCAAATTCCCAATGATGCTCAAGATCCCACGATTTCCATGTCCACAGGCTCACAGACCTCCGTACTCTACATCTCTTTTAATAGCCAAGAACTCAATGCTAGCCAGATAACCGATTACTTAAATCGTGTTGTCACCCCTCAGTTTTTTACCATTTCGGGTGTCGCTAAGGTTAATTTATATGGTGGTGTGACTTATGGTATGCGAGTCTGGTTAAATCCTGCAAGAATGGGGGCCTTTGGCATTTCATCCTCTGATGTGATGAATATCTTGCAAGCCAACAACTATCAATCCGCCGCAGGCCAAGCAAACAGTTACTACACCACGTTAAACAGTACTATCAATACCCAAGTAACCACAGCAGAAGAGCTAAATCAACTCGTTGTTTCAACCACTAGCGATGGTAGAGTTATTCGTTTAAAAGATATTGGTCATGCCAGTTTAGCCAAGAGTCGTGACACCATTCGTGGCTTAGCTGATGGAAAAGAAGCCGTCGTGGTCGCCATCGATGTCACACCAACAGCAAACCCATTACTGGTTGCTGCCGATGCAAGAGCCATGATGCCGGATATTTTAGATAATTTACCGCCATCCATGAACGCAAAAATCCTTTATGACTCCTCGCTTGCCATTGATGAATCGATTAACGAGGTAATCAAAACCATTGGCGAAGCCTCCCTTATTGTGATCATTGTCATTACCTTATTCTTAGGTTCCTTTAGAGCGGTACTCATTCCTGTTGTCACCATCCCCCTGTCACTCATTGGTGTCGGCATGGTCATGGCGATATTCGGTTTCTCCATTAATTTAATGACCTTACTGGCCATGGTCCTCGCCATCGGACTGGTAGTCGATGACGCCATTGTGGTAGTGGAAAATGTCGATAGACACATCAAATTGGGCGAAACCCCCTTTAGAGCCGCCATTATTGGTACCAGAGAAATTGCCGTTCCGGTTATTTCAATGACCATCACACTCGCAGCAGTATACTCTCCGATTGCACTGATGGGGGGGATCACTGGCTCCTTATTTAAAGAATTCGCATTAACATTGGCGGGTTCTGTGGTCATTTCAGGTCTAATCGCCCTCACCTTATCGCCCATGATGTGCTCTAAAGTTCTGCTCGCAAAACATGAACCCAAGCTATTTGAACGTACGGTTAACTCGGTGTTACATAGGGTGACAACCCGCTATAACACTATGCTCTCAGCAGTATTGGAGCATAAACCCGTTATCTTAATCTTTGCTGTAATCGTATTGATTTCACTGCCTATCATGTTTAGCTTCATTCCATCGGAGCTTGCACCGAAAGAAGATAATGGTGTTGTCATGATGATGGGCACAGCCCCCTCAACAGGTAACTTAGATTATATTCAATCTAATATGAAACTGGTGACGGATATGATCAGCAAACAACCTGCAGCGGCAGCATCCTTGGCCTTTGTCGGCATTCCAGCAGCGAATCAATCTTTTGGTATTGCACCTCTAGTTCCTTGGAGTCAACGCAGCGAAAGTCAAAAACAAGTACAAAAAGCCTTAGGTGAAGAGGTCAAAACGATCCCTGGAATGGCAATCACCACTTTTGAAACGCCTCAACTCCCAGGCGCTTCAAGTGGGCTACCGATCCAATTTGTGATCACCACCTCCAATTCTTTTGAAAGCTTATTTGAAATCGGCATGGGTGTATTTGAAAAAGTGAAGAAAAGCCCCTTATTTGTGTTTTCTATAGTCGATTTGAAATACGACGCAGGGAATATCAATATTCAAGTGAAAAAGGATATTGCTGGTAGCTATGGTATAACCATGCAAGACATAGGTAAAACCTTATCGACTATGATGGGAGATGGCTATGTTAACCGTATCAATTTAGAAGGCCGTTCCTATGAGGTGATCCCACAAGTCGCCCGTAAAAATAGAACCGGACCTGAATCACTACAAGGCTACTATCTCACAGCTTCAGATGGCCGCTCAGTACCATTATCGAGTTTAGTAGATATCACTGTCACTCCCGAGCCTCGCTCTTTGCCACACTTTGACCAAATGAACTCAATGACAATCAGTGGTGTCGCCCCTCCGGGTACGCCTATTGGTGGTGCAATTAGTTTCCTAAAAAATATTGGTGATAATGAGTTACCTAAGGGTTACACCTATAGTTTCTTAGGAGAAGCCAGACAATTTGTCGAAGAAGGTAATGCGCTTTATGTAACCTTTGCTCTCGCTATTGCGATTATTTTCTTAGTATTAGCCAGTCAATTTGAAAGTTTAAGAGATCCTTTAGTTATCTTAGTATCTGTACCTCTAGCAATTAGTGGTGCCCTTATCGCATTAAGCTGGACTCATGTTTTTGGACTCACCTCGATGAATATTTATTCTCAGGTGGGCCTCATTACTTTGGTTGGGCTCATTTGTAAACATGGTATTTTAATTTGTGAGGTCGCCAAAGAAGAGCAACTCAATAATGGACTCGATAAGTTAGCGGCTATTAAATTAGCCACCTCCATTCGTCTACGCCCTATTCTAATGACGACAGCTGCCATGGTAGCGGGTCTGATCCCATTATTATTCGCATCAGGATCTGGCGCAGTCTCACGTTTCAATATCGGGTTGGTAATCGTGGCAGGCTTATCTATAGGCACCATTTTCACCCTATTTGTATTACCTGTGATGTATATGTATCTAGCCCAAACACATAAACCTTTACCGATATTTGATGAGTCGATTGCCCCTAAGGAAATCGACCTTAAAGTCTAAGCCAACGCCTCAAAGCGCGGCAGTTTATACTGATAAACTACCGCGCTATTCTACATCCTATCTTTGGCAATCAGTCCCGCCTCAGGTACAATAATGATATACAGTCAACCAATATATAAAGAGCCCAGATGATTAATCCAAAGAAAATTGAAGAAATGGCTAAGCAGCTGAGTGACAATATCCCTAGCGGCTTAAAACAATTTGCGGGTGAATTTGAAGAACGTACCAAACAAGTGCTTCAAAACCAACTAATGAAATTAGACTTAGTTTCACGAGAAGAGTTCGAAGTTCAACAACATGTATTGGTGAAAACACGAGAAAAACTCACTGCGCTTCAAGAACAAGTGGATGCGTTAGAACAAAAGCTGACCAAGCCAGAATAGTGCCCTTCCATCTAGTGAGAGAAGGCCCTTGGGTCTCTCTCCTAAAAAGCCGCTTCACACGTTCCTACCATCCTTTCAGCTGTTATAGGATGATCAAACTCCAATCGTGTGGCATGCAATAGCAAACGGCTTGCCATTGCATGAGTCCCCTCGTTACCATATAAATCACACCCTAAAATTGGATGGCCTATTTTTTCACTATGGACCCTTAATTGATGAGTACGTCCTGTGACTGGCATAAAGCCGACTCGTGTCCTTAACGGGTTCTGTAACCGCGCCAACACCCGAAAGTGGCTAATAGCCGACTTGCCCGTTTGCATACAAATTTTTTGCAACGGAAAATGAGCTTTATTTTTAGCAATCGGGAAGCTAATCTCCCCTTCATCATCCCGTAAATGCCCTTCTAATACGCTGACATAGTGCTTGACTATCGTGCGGGCTTGAAACTGTTTGGTTAATTCGGCATTCACCGCTTTATTTAACGCCACTACCATCACCCCAGAGGTACCAAAGTCGAGTCTATGTACCATTAATGCCGTGGGGAACTGCTGCACTAAGCGATAATGTACCGAATCCTTATTCAGGGGGTTTTTCCCTGACAAACTCAATAATCCACTGGGTTTATTGATAAGAAGAATAGACTCATCTTGAAACAAAATATCAATTTTCTCATGGCAAGGAGGCGCGATAAAAGTATCAATCACTGCGGTCATACTCAAAGACTCCATAGAAATAATGGCCAATTCTAACATTAATTTACCACCACCTGGCGTAAACACACCGATGCCAGTGTCATTGTATTTCAAATTCTGTTGTTATTTTCTCAACACAAAATTTCCGTAACAATCCACCGTTATGAATTCCGTATTCTTTCTCCCCTTCTAAGAAGCACTTATTCATGCTGTCAACATATCGATGAAACAGACTTTTAGCCTCCTCGGTGGGTAAAGAAACCAGGTGTTCGATAAAAGTACGAGAACCCACTTGAAAGTGCATATAGTCAATCGGAGTATTCCAATCCCCCCCCCAAACAATAAAACCCTGTTTAGCAAATAAAGTCACCACATCCTCTGCCATACCAACGCGGGTCACTTTTCCCGGTCGATATTGCCCTCGATTCAAATAATGCCTATCAGCGCTTTTCGGTAAAATAGAAAACCTATCAAATTCATCTACATAAAGGTATGGGTTCTGTAAGGGATTAATATCAATGGCAACACCATAAGCATGATCAGACCACACACTGCCATGAGTAAT
Source organism: Shewanella surugensis (assembly GCF_023284005.1). Classification (GTDB taxonomy): domain Bacteria; phylum Pseudomonadota; class Gammaproteobacteria; order Enterobacterales; family Shewanellaceae; genus Shewanella; species Shewanella surugensis. The sequence continues at coordinate 4,317 of NZ_JAKIKS010000115.1, read as the reverse complement.
CAGCCTTGAATCGAAACTATAGCTGTTATTTATATCCCCTTTTCGCTTTTCCTTGTCACTAAGATATTCAACAGGAATGGCCATATCCAGTGGAAATTTAAATTGATATAAGGCATTAAATATCAATAACACCTGATCGGCCACCACATCTAACACAACAACCGTTCCCATCATTGGCGCTGGCATGCTCTCTACCAAAGGCGCGATATCGGCCACATTTAACCATGGTTTATCCACGATCTGGGAGGATAAATCAGCTGGAAAAGGATAAAAATAAAAAACAACTTTTTTCAGCCTATTACAGAGAATGGGCGAATCACTTTGGAGCACCCGACTGCGTTTCATCAAATCACACTCGCTCGCAGACACAGCATAGATCCCCGTAGTCGTTTCGGAATGAAAATCATCTGAGTTAATACTGCCTCCCCTATTGATCGAACACGCGGATAACGTCAAAATAAACAAAAAAACAAAAGCGCCATATTGGATCATATTTCCCCCTAACGTTTTCTATCCAAGTGATCTGTATCCTGCATCTTCATATCACTTAGGTATATACTATAAAAAAACAAAAGTACTGAGAGCTTTCATGAAATACCAAATAACATTAATCTGGATAAACAGCATATTCTTTACATTATATGGTCTAGGTTTTATTTTTTTTCCTAATACCTTATTTTCGTTTGTGACTCATTCAGCATTAACCAGCGCTTCCGCTCTCATCGATATACGCGCGACTTTTGGCGGCATGTCTTTAGGCCTCGGGATCGTTTTAGCCCTTTTTACCTTAGAGCCCTCAAATCATCGACTCGGTCTATGGGCCATACTCATTATCATGCTTGGCATGGCCGGTTCTAGACTATTGGGATTATTACAAGAAAACTCTGCCAATAACATGATGTTTATTTATCTTATCGCCGAAACATTTGTCGCATTATTGGCACTTATCGCACTAGGCTATGAAAAAAAGATGATGCAAACGAAAAAATAACACTTAATAAAAAAGACGATTAAGCTTAGAAGCATCTATCATTAAAATAAAACAAACTGGTGATATTTTATTTATAAATGCAATATCATTAGCTGGTTATATAAAAATTAATCTTGTCAACATTGACATTAAATAAGAAGTGAGCCTTTATGTTTTACACTTCTCTTGATACTTGAACAGCCTCAGATCAAGTATCAAGAGTAAAACAAATAAACTAAAAAATGAAAGGTTATAGTGTGAAAAATAAAACCATCAAAGGTTCAAATATCGCCCAAGCTTGGTTGCTCATCTCAGCCGTAATATTACTCTCTCTCGCCTCGTTTATGTTAATGAGTGGTATTCAATTTTTTCCATCAATGAATTTAACCTCTGGCGTGGCACAATTTTATTATTGGATCACTTATACTGGCACATTTCCTTTCGCAATAATCACCGCTTTAGTCATTGTTTTATTTTCCTTTACTCAAGTACCCAGACACCTTTTTAAACGACTTGTGCCCGCCCTCGTACTCAGCTTATTGCTCTCTTTGGGGATAGGTTATGTGATTAAAATTTTAGCGAAAGAACCTAGACCCAATATCGTCTTAATGGCTGAAGCTAATTTACTGGATATTGATACCTTTACTCATCTTGATAAAGCCGCTCGAAAACAAGAAATCACGCAAGCGATTCCAAAACTTGAAGCCATAAACCCCAATATTCAGCTATCAACTCAGATTAAACAACACTGGCAGCAAACCACTGATAATGCTTTTCCTTCTGGTCATGTCGCCTTTGCCGTCACTCTCACCCTAGTGATTAATTATTATTTGATCATGGCAGGATTAGTGAGTTTTCCTATTATATTAATCACTTGGAGCTTCTTGATGGACTTAAGTCGTCTATTCCTTGGTATGCATTGGCCTCAAGACATCCTAGCAGCCACTTTGCTCTCAATTAGTTGCAGCGCCATCAGTCTTTATATTATTGAAAAATACCTCACAGCTAAACGGCTCTCAAAGCCATCATCATCAAATTAGCCTATAAAAGGGATCTCGATGCCGACCAATAATACGTCCCATTTCAAGTCGAAATAAGGTTTCATTATGGCAGCAGCGGGTTCTGCCGTCGGCGTGGGTAATATTTGGGGCTTCCCCACTCAAGCTGCAAACCATGGCGGCGGTGCTTTCTTATTGGTTTATATTGTATTTATTTTATTTCTAGGCTACCCCATGTTGATGGCGGAACTAATGATAGGTCGCTACGCTCAATCTTCTCCAATCAATGCTATAAGCCATATTGCCAACGGTAGCTTATCTCGTACTATCGGTAAATTTATCGGCTTATGCGCCATTTTAACCGCGACCTTAATTTGTACTTTTTATAGCATTTTGTCAGGATGGTTTATTAGCTTTTCTCTCGCCCCGATTGCCAAAGGGTTAGGGTCGACACAAAGCGCCGCTTGGTTAATGGATTTCTCATTATCACGCAACTTAATCTTTACACTATTATTTATTGCCATTGTTATCATGTTAATCAGGCAAGGCGTTCAAAAAGGCATAGAAGCTTGGTCAAAACGCCTGATGCCATTATTGCTATTCATTTTAATTTCGGCGCAGCTTATATCTTAACTCAGCCAGGCGCTATGATAGGGCTTAAGATTTTATTTACCCCTGATTTTTCAAAAATATGGCATCCAGATGTAATCATTAGCGCATTGGGACAAACCTTTTTTTCCCTGACTGTAGGCACCGGTGCCATGATGGTCTACGGCGCTTATCTGGATCAAAAAGAGAACTTAGCCAGTCTCACGGCTTATGTCACTTTGGCGGACACTCTCATTGCTTTTCTCGCGGCATTAATGATCATTCCAGCCATGTATGTCGCCCAACATAATGGCGTTTCCATCTTTGCCTATGATGGCAGTCTGCTGAGAGCCGATACCTTAATATTTGACGCCATTCTGGCATTGTTTACACCTTGCCTACCAGTATTCAAGGGGTGCTCTCGGTCATTTTCTTTTTACTCCTCACCATTGCAGGCCTGACATCAGCCATTTCCATTGTCAAGGTACCTACCAATTTTCTAATCGAAAAAACCACAATGAGTCGCCATAAGGCCAGCACGATAGTCGGGATAATCATAGCCATCCTATCCACTCTAGTGGTGTTAAACTTTAACTTATTGTTCAGCTTCATAATCACCCTCACCACAGAAAGAGCCCAACCATTAATCGCTCTTGGTATTGCCATTTATTTAGGTTGGGTTTGGGACAGAAACAGCTTACTTAGCGCGATATCAGCTCAAGAAGGCTCGAATAGAAACAACCTATTCTGGCGGATATGGCCCATTTATGTCCAATATGAATGCCCAATATTAATCATCGTAATTATTGTTAAGCTGCTGATTTAACCTCAATTTCATTACGACTAAAAAACGAAAACGTTGATTCATTTTAAGCTCGACACACTGGTAGTGTTACCATGCCAACATCCCATTTTAACCCTATCGGAGGGCTTAATTACTCGCCGCTTGCGGCGTAAAGGTGTCTTGGCTTTAGAGTCATTGAGATAGCCGTCTTCGGTCGCAAATTTGAACTTCAGCTAAAAGCCTTCGCGCAGAGCCATTAATTTCTTGGCTGATTGACTCATCCAACCAGTTTTAAGTTTGTAACACTCTATCAATGCCATATTATCTCGATAAACTCGATTATGGATACACGCCACAATGTCCATCGTTGTTATATTAAACTAAATAAAATCATACTGTTAATCTATTAATCTTCATTTTAATTTATGTCAAAGTAGAATATGTTTCTATATCGAGTGTAACCAAAATCAATGAACCTTTCTTTAAAAAAACATGGAAAATAATAAAAGTTAATTAAAATAAATTAGATAAATACACTCTGTATGCAAACTGAATAAAACAATGACAACAATAGACACTGAAAACGCTTTCATAAATACTTATTCTTGAATGAAAAGCTTGCCAAAATCACAAAAAAAATCACCCCGTAACACGTTACGATTAATGATCATTATCATTGGATCTGGGGTTTTAATGAGTATTTTTCACTGCAAACATTAGCAACATCAAATTGCAGTGACTTAACAGGCTGCGAAAAAAAATTCTGTGAAGTAAACAAGCAACTCACCATTGCTCAACATAATCATGATGACAAGGCTAATAGATTGGAAAAAGCATTAGAGCAAGCTAAAGAAAACGGTACTAATACTAGGGGGCGTTGACAATTGGCCATGATTAGCTGATTAAGATACAATTTTTCTCTTTGAAATTCATATGTCTCGTAAAATGATTAGCGATAAGCAGTGGCGACGAATTCA
>NZ_JAKIKS010000114.1 GCF_023284005.1 Shewanella surugensis | reverse complement strand
TATTGGTTTTTCATTTGAGAACCTTGGCCGATTTTGTGAGAGATTGAAGCTTATAGGCAGCTAACCCTCTTTTCTATACCAAAGTGTGTCGGTTATTATGGCAATCTAAGATCCTTACCCAGTAATTCCTAACGAACAAGCCATAATAAATAAACCCTAACGAACAACCGCTAGTTATTGATTACCCTAAATATTTTCCAGGTCGCTAAAACAGTTTCCCGACGAAGCAACCAAGCATTCACCCCTATAATATTAGGCTCAAGTGTATAACGGCCAATGGTATAAAAAGTATCTTCGCTTAACGGGATGTATTCCCAACCTAAATACTGCATAACCAATAAATTATGTTCTTCACCGCTTTCGCCATAATAAGTATCAGTGATCCCCTTTTTATAATTGTCTCGACCAAAAATAAGCCCTGAGGGTGAAATAGAGGCCTCTGCATTGGCGATCCCCACATCTGTCGTTGCCAACAGTTTCATTTCATCAAACCTCTGCGCTGCATAAAGGGTATTCCATTGCTCAGCAAATAACTGAATGTCTGCTATCGATTGCGCTAGCGTATCGGTGTCCATTGTCAATTCCTTAATAGTGAAGTCGTGTGATAAGTTAAAATGGCGATGAGTATTAAAATAACTGACAGGTAGGAATATTATCTTTAGGACACATTTGTGACACTTTATCCCAAGTGAATGCGGCTTGAGGCTTTTCAGCACGAAAACTGGTGTAATTTTGGCTCACAATAGGCGCATTCGCTTTTGTGGTATCACCGGAGAAGAAAAAAGATTGTGGATGACGGTACCATGACGATGAATAAACATCTGGCGAAGCCTGTCGATTAAAGGCATAACCAAACAGCGGACCGCCTTCATCTAACATAGTCTGCCATACATACGCTTGAATAGACCCATTAAGCTGTTGACTACGCCGTGTTGAATAATCTAAGTGTTTGATAAAATCTTGTCGCGGTGGATGATTCAAGGGTGAAAACAAACAACATGGAGGCATATTTTTGGGCCTATCGTCATAAGTCAAAAAATAAGCTTTATTGCCTAACGAAATAAAACTGCAGGTATAGGCATTATCTTTAATCGGAAAAATAGGCAAACAATAATCATTGTAATGCTCTAGCATAGCACCTTTGCCCTCTTTATCCGTCGGAATATAATTCGCATCATAATAAGTGGTGCCGAAAGAGACCGTATAATCCTTAGGTGATAAGGTTGCAGGTGGATTGGTATAAGGCGGCGGATTTTTCTCAACGTTTTGAAACACACGGAACATGGTCCAATCGCTGATCCATTGACTTGGATATAAAGGATCGCTAGGATCGCCTTCGCTACGTTTACCTATACAAGGATTATTGGGCGCATCACAACCTTTGTTGCTATGAACCCCATTCGTCGAATATATTGCCTCACTGATATTTTGCGTCGACAGCGCCCAAGATTTGAGTATATCAACCGGCTCATTTGCAAAAACGGGTATCATCACTTGAACAAAACTGGCCACCAGCATTAAAAAATAAACACACTTTTTCATTTTATTAATATCCTTATTACCGATTACTTTCAATAACGTTATGCACACTCCCATTAATGAGGCGGCTGGGTGGTATCCCCCCGATCAGCTGAACTTATTGTCTGCGATCCAGTCAGGGGCGCCCAAGGTTGATTATTTAAAAACTGCGTCAATAATGCTCGCTGACTCGGTGTCATGGAACGCGTAATCGGCATATACAGGCTTGTTTGACGATATTCATCACTAATGCGGCTCTGGATCGGCCCTGATAAATTCTTAACTGTCATCTCATCATTTAACGGAAAACGCATATTCATCGCCGGAAAAGTGACATAAAAATATCTCAAGGCATTATTATAAGCTTGCTCCCAACTAATGCTGCTGCCCACCACAATACCAAAATCGGTTTTAGGGTATTTTCGTACATTGATAAAATGTGAGCCTCCTTCTACGGAAGAGATCACTAAGGTTTGAAAACCATACTGGTCGATATTGCCCTTATCAGTAATAGAGAATGTAAAATGACTCTTTCCTTGTTGAACATAAGTCTGCTGTGGAAAATCAAGAAAATTACCATCGGCTAATGCTCCCGTATTCCCCGACGCCAAAGTGATGTGTAAATTGCCGCCAGGCTCATCAAAAATCGGTGTCGGCCTTCCAAAAATACGCACATTAAGCTCAATATTCATCGCGCCATCATGCTCATCAATGTAAATATTACGCGCATCGCCATAAATGCGCACAGGCGTTTCTATTGCCTTAAAAGCGGTCTCCATGGCTTTACTCGAAACATGATTTTCGTTTGTAGGATCAATTCTAATTTGATCACCAATAGCGGTGAGTGTAACGGGTTTTTCGCCTTTTATTTCAACCGGACTGTGACTCACAGTGTCGGTTGCCGACGTGCTCTTAAGCTCAATATCAATGATGCCACCATAACGATAATAATCATCAGGATTGGCACTAAACGTGAGAGACACATCACCCGCCGTTAAGGTATTAATACCGTAATCCACATTGGGCTCAATGGGGAAATTAGCCCCGATATTTTTCCGGTTATCACGAAAATGCGCCTTAGGATATAAAGATAAGGCATCGAGAGTGAGACGCTCTGCCTCCTGATCAATATCAAAATAGCCCACCAATTGTGTTTCTTGCATCACAACTTCACGACCAATGGAGCAGATTTTAGGCTCACCGGGGTAATGGGGCGCCAATGTGCCCACGATGCGGCCGTAACTTGGATTAGACGGATTACGATTGTTTTTATAGGCAAGCAGTAGTTCATCGGTTGTCAGCATCGGAAACATTTCAAACATTTGAAACCTGAGTACAATGCCATCCATATTGACATCATTGATTAACGCCGCAATCGCAGGATCGCTCATATCAGCCGATTTGATACTGGCTTTACTAAAGGTCACTTGAAACGTGCCACTGGCCCAAGCGGAACCTGGTCCATCGGGATCACGGTAAAATTGTCGAGTGATCAGTCCCTGCTCAGTTTCATTATCCCCTTTTGCTGCAACGGTAAACACCCCATAACTGTCGGCCGTGACATTCTCGACGAGATGCAACTTAGGCTTGTCAGGCGAGCCTATCATTAAGCCACCCATTATAATTTGCGTCACAATCGCCGCAGTAGGATCAAGATCCACCATCACGGCACTCGCATGCGGACCTTCCCCCGTAATGGGATCCACTGAGCCCAATAAATATATCGGCTCATTGACGATACCCCCTTGGGTATTGACCGCACCTGGCGAACCACTGCTCGATACCTGCGCATCGACTAAATGTAATTGCTGATCGCCGTAAAAATTCCAACCACTTTCGGTATAATAATGTTGAGGATCCGGCCCTCTCATCAAAGCAATAATGTCTGCATCTGTCATCGATGCCGCTTGATCAGCTATTTGCGCACTGGCCACATCCAATATAGGCTGTTGATCTTCTGGCTCGGCACTTTGCGGCACATCATTACTGTTATTTGCCACATTCACATTGGTTGAAATCCCACCCCAAAAATTAATACGCGGTCCATTAAAAATACTCATTGGTTCTTCCTTTTCGAGCTAATTATTGAAAACCCTGTTAGTTCGCCACATATTTGAGCCTTTATGGCTGAGTGGCATTCAATAACATAAATGAGAAATCTGAATGATAGAGTGAGTCAATCCCACTGGCCGTTTGATGACAAGCCATACAATTACTCGACTCTTGAATATAACTTTCCATGGTCACATTGGCAGCAATATTGGGCTCCGGTGTGCCTAAAGGATCGCCTGGATCATTAGGGTTATTGGGTCGCTGTGTGGTCACCAATTGATAGTATTGCAACACACTGTCAGTCAACATCCCCTGAAATGTCTGATTCACTAATAACGTTTCTGCAGCAATCGGCGTCAGCCGTGTAAGGGGATCAGGGGTGGTAAAGCTAGCACCCTCTTTAGGGGTACAAGGGATCACACTCGGCTGACAAGGCGATTGATTGGGATTTGTCGCCGATGCATTATAGTAAGAAGCGAAGGCCTCCTTATCATCCACATTATCCACTTGCTCAAACGTCGCCCATACCCACTGTGGAAAACCTTCAGGCTTATTAATAATATGTAACCCCACCAATCCCAGCGTTTGGCTCGTAAAGATGTGCTTCGATTTTCCTTGTGCATCAAACTCTTCCACTAACGCAGTCAGCGTCAGATAGCGTGTATCATCATCCATATTGGTCAAAATACGCCAGCTCGCTTTAATTTCTGCCGTCTCCCACGGAAAATTAACGGGATTAAACGCTTTGACCGTATCTGCATTATATAACTGATTAGAAACAATATAATTGTAAGATATTTCATTGGACGCGATTTGGTAATAAGTCGGATTACCCCGCTGATCAATGAGCCATCCCCCCACGGCTTGTAATATCCCAGAGCCCTTCGGCTCCGCCTCTAAAGCCGCTTGTATTCTTTTGGCGACTTTACTGGTTGCACTCAATTTAGGCGGCGTATTCACGCCATCCCATCCCGAATTCCAATCTCCAGGGGCTGCCGCATTGGGTAAAAATAATTCTGAGGTTGTTTTCCAAGACTCCCACACTCGGGGACCCGAAGCATCAAGTGCTTTATCACAATCGGGGACACCCCGCTGTGTTTGGCTATTCACCCAGTTTAAAGAAAGAAACATCTGCCAGCTATAATCATCAAATGCTTTCTGGTTAGCGCCTGCCGTCGGCGCACTGGCAGGGAATTGACAATAAGCAAGCAATGGACTCTGACTCGATCCACTCTCACTGACAGCCTTATTTACATTCTGTTTATTGGTATTATCTTGAGTACAAGCCGTCATCACGTTCAAGCATAAGAAAAGTAAACCCAGTTTCATTTTCACTCGCCATCTCCTTTATTCGCACAAAATGGCCCATTAATCACGCCCACACCTTAGGCCTTAGTTTTTTCATTTATTGATACAATATTATTATATTTTTTATCACGTTTTAATGTCGTGTTTGGCTTATATACCCAAACCACTTGGAAGTGCATGTTTTCAGATTCCATAAAAAGGCTTAATTCAAGGCGTATTCTTTTTAAAAGAAAGGGCGTCAGAATGCTTATTGCCTTTTAAGGTAATGAATAAGGTATAAACTAATAGGTAAACTACTCCTCTCATATAGGCTTGGTTATATAATTTAATGAAGTATTAACAATAAAGACTGACGTCAACCATGAACAGTCATCCTCTATATAAAATAAAATTTAAACATTATGTCTTAGTGATTAAGAATAATAAACTAATAAAATAAAGTTAAAATTATCATTACTTAAGTTTATAACCTATGCCATAAAGGTCATCTATTACTGAAATGATATTTATTTTAAAGGCAATGGAAAGTAATAACGTATATTGATGCTATTAAATCCTTATCCATAGTCATGATACCTATAAAAACAAAGCATTGAAAAAATTATAAAAGTGTTTCATCATAGATTACCATTCTTATAATAAGAAACTTAACACTTCAACAAATAAAGATATTCCACTTTATAAAAGGATAAGCCATGAGCTACTTTAATTACCCCCGTATTATTTTTGACGGCACATTTCAAGCCGACCCATCAACCCTTAATAACACGCCCAATAATTATAATCCTAAAAATCAAATACCCGAATCACCTGACTCACCATGTCCTAAAGTAAGAAGTGAAGTTTTTACCAGTCAACAACAGAATAATATTGAACTGTATTGGAATCCCGCCGGCACTGGTAATTTTAACCTCAACGCAAAAATCACAAAAATCATCTATGGCCCTAATGAGTGTGTCAACAGTCCCAGTGAAGATCCTTGGATTGGCCAATCAATCAAAAGCGTCTTTACGGTGACGCCACCTAAACTGGTAGATTTAGACCCCATGCAAATGAATGTATCTGAAGTCTGGGCCATGACCTTAGGACTCGGCGATAATAGCAGCAATTTTACCGGTAATTTCATGCCAATCGGCTTTGTTGAATCTTGGATCCAAGCTCAAGCCGTGACGCCGAGTTCTGCGTCCGCCAGTGCTATTTATCAGTCGTTACTCATAGGGTTAAATGATACTAATTTAAGCGAAGAGCTAAAAAATAGTAAATTAATTAAGGCGCTAGATGTCCCCAACAAAGCACTAAGCATTAATTTCAATGTGCGTGCTTATAATGTCAAACCACAAATTTATCAGTGGAATTGTGATATTAAATATCAACTCGCCACCGAAGGCATTCCTGATGAGGTGATATCCTCACTTGAGCCGTTATTGTTTTATCAAATGAATGCAGGCCAATCACTGGGGCAAATCCCCACCCCCACTTATTTTAATCAGCAACTCAAAGCATTACTGACCCCCTCCAACTATGACGAATACCATGAAAAAATTATGGTAACGGCAGCAATGGCTTATACCCCCGCCAGCCAATACGAATTTAGTTATGGTCAAGCCTTTGGCAATATTGGCCCCTTAGCCAAAGATGCCGCCGATGCGCCTGACTTTTTCACAGCAGCGCGCATGCTACAACCTGTTACTGACGAAGCAGGTAAGCAAACCACTCAATACTCACATAATTACGCACCGTGCCAATTATTCGCTGACAGTAACCACTTATCCATCAATTTAGGCAATGCACTCCCCACCTTATACCCTGCAGGTCATTTCATTGATCAAGGGCTATTACGACTAGGCTATGTCAACAATACTGGTGACCAAAAAGCCACGATAAAGGATGTCACTCTCCTCTCTACCGCGCCATTCAATAGGAGTGGTGATAGCCTATTTGAACAAGGGGGTATCGTCGATATTCAACTGACTCCCGAACAAATTACTACCATAGAAAAAAATCCTCTGACGCTTGTAAGCGTTGATGACAACCAAAACATCACGCAAATTTTATTGAGTGAGAACCCTGAAGGCTTATTTTTAAGAGCAGATCAATTTGTGTTTCGGATGAACTCTGGCACCGCCCATCTCAAACGCGGTGGTGAAAATCAACCCGATGTCTACGGCAATGAAGTGACTGTCAACATTTATGCCAGACAATTTGGCAAACCGTTAGCCCATACCGAGATTACCTTAGCATTACTCAGTGAAGAACAAGCTTTTTTATACACCAATCAAACGCTGGGTACAGGGGGCACGTTAGGGTTAGTGAATATTTCTATCCCCCAAAATGCCTTAAACTTTGATGCCACTGTGACAACCGATCTCGAAGGTAAAGCCAGTGTCACCGTAAAAGCTAACAACCCTGGTAACCCCAGAGCCTATATTGATGGCCAAGTATATTTCTTAAGCTATAACTTTAAAAATGAAGACTATCAAGGTCATGGGGATGACTTAGTCAGTATACAAATCTATCAAGAACAACCTGGTTTTGGTGAGTTAACTTGGGATGGCAGTATTGGTGACATCTTGTCTCAGTATGGCAAGCTATACCCTGTGATGAGCCAATTTGATTTAAGCAGTTATGCGTCTGTCAAACTCAATAGTCAAAAAATAAAGGGCGTATTACTCAGAAATTATAATGACCCACTTTACATGCCCGTCGTGCGGGATTTATCTCAAGACCGTATTCATATGATCACCCAATGGATCGATAAAGGTTGCCCATTAAATAGCAGTGATATCCACACCAACATTGCCTAAGGAGAGCATGATGAAATCGTTAATAATGATATTAATCATCACATTGAGTTTAAGCGCTTGCATGCCAAAACAAGACCTAGATCATCCCATTACCGCAGACACCACTCTCAGCAGTAGTAATAGTGCAAGCCAAACACCGACCAGTACCACACAACATAACGCCGACAATCGCTCAAATAGTGATTCAGCAAGCTGCCAAGGTGATCTTGCTTGGTTAGGCTCAAGCAGTACATTGCCCACCAGTGTGGCAGAGGGTAATAATTGCTCCTTCCAGCAATTTGCTTGGCAAGCTTTTAGTTACCTATTACAAACGGATAACACCACCAAACAACCCCGTTTTTTATCATGGATGCCAACTTATGATATTTTTGTCGATGAAGGCGACAGCCCCAGAAAGTGGGAAGCCACCACTCCAACAGAGGACAATACTTGCCAGAAAGTGCGTAAAGACAATCCCGAACGGCTTTATTTATCACAGACGGTATTAGAGAACGTCACCATAGAGCAAGCGGGCTCTAATTTTCCGCTAATTGACCAAGCGGGTAACTTTGTTTACTACGATATTCTCGTCAATGAGATCAGCTATGATTTTATCACTCAATGTGATTTATATCAGTCAAACTGTGCCGCAAAGGTGTATGAGCAATACCCCAGTAATGGCTCAGGTGAAAATAACTATGCCAATTTACGCTTTCCTGCCAGTTCGTTTGTATTAAAAACCGCTTGGATGCTCAATCCCAAAAATGAAGAGGATTATTTTGTGATCCCCGGTATTATCAGCAAAAATTGTCAAAAAGTTGATCTCGCCCTCGTGGGGATGCATGTGGTGGGCACAACCGAAGTGCATAAAGAGTTTATCTGGGCCACCTTTGATCATAATAAAAATGCCCCCGATTGTGAACTCGTCGAGTCTGGAAATGTACCCAACGATCCTCAAAAACCTTGGAACTTTTATAACCCAGAGTGTAAAGATTGCCCACGAAACACCTTCCAAGCAGGTAAACCAACACAGGTCTGTCGTATTCACCCTTATGGTGAATCGACCGTCGCAGAACAAGCGCCAGATAATACGCCCAACATGAAACAAATCAATCAGTCTATGAGTGATAATATCACCAGCAGTAACGGTACGCCCAATTACTGGGCCAATTATGAACTCACTGGCAATGTCTGGTCAAAAAATGGCAACCTGCCTGCCACCACTAACTTTCAAAGAGGCTCTTTAGCCTCTGCGAATGTGAGTATGGAAACCTATGTGCAGGATGGCGTCGCAACCATCAACCCAGCCTTTAATTGCATGAGCTGTCACAATGTAGCAACGGGCACGCAAGGCACGGGACGTTATGCCATTGCCACTCAACAAAGTAATGCCGCCGTATCGCATTTATTTAAACAAGTACAACCCAATACCGGTGGCTGCACGACCGGCGCCTTACCTGCTGCTTGCACCGCAAAATATGTAAAATAGAGACATCTCGTAAAGCGCTCAGACATTCTGGATGAGCGCTTTACACCTCCGTGAGTGAGACTTTGCGGATCATCCCGCTGAGTTCCTGAGGCTGTCCATCTAATGTCGGTAATAAACGCCCAGGTAACCCCATGCCTTCACTAATATAAATCGCTTGTTGATCCATGGCTAAATTTGAAGGCGTATCTAAATTTTTTGCCAAAATATCACATTGACGTGTGTGTAAATCAATCTGCAATAAGCGGCCACTAAAGCGCTTAAATCCCCCATGTAACGGCTGACTAGGCAAGCCTTCGGCTGGCAAAGGTTCAAGAAAGTCATCACATAACTCGGTGACAAAGAGTTTATCATCAAGGGTCACACACAGACCGGTAGGTAAGGTTAACCCCGTGACTAAATGCTCAATATGATTATTATTGAGATCCAGTGCAATCACCTCACCTTGGTGTTTCTCAAAATCAATGCCTTTAAAGGGATCGCCTCGACCCAATTCCCCTGAGAACAGCGAAATTAACAGTTTTTGACTCGAGGCTTGATAAACAATATTAACCGGTACCGCTTCTTGCCCTAGGGCCAAATCAGGTAACACACACACCACTCTTTGCGCTTCGTTTCGCTTAAACTCTATCACTTCATTGGTATCAGGCTTAATGCAATACCAAGCTTGGCGCTCTGGGTGATAACAGAGACTATTGATATTGCCCTCAGTGGTAAACAGTGTTTCGAAAGCGACCTCGACATGGCTACCTCCTTTCCCAGATAGCAAAGTTTGTACCTCTATCATTTTTGAGCCTTGAATATAATCGGTCAATGCAATCAACCAAGCACTTTTTTCACCTTGTACTGCCATCATAGGTGCAATATCCGCCAACCCCATAATTTCATCACGCAACATTCGCTGCTGCATATTCAGCGCTCGATAACCGCTAAGCAAGGTAGACTTAATCGCTCCCGTATTGGGATCTCGACAAGTTAATTGCCCTGAATAAGGCGGATGAGCTTCTGCGGCCCCCGCTTCAATCAATAACAAGTCTCCCTCAGCGGTGAATGCCATGCCTCTTGGATTGAGTAAGCCATAACACAGAATGTTGGCTCTCCGAAAATTGTCTACGCAAGAAGAGGCGCTAATATTGATAGGAACGTTCATATGACTTTCCTTAAAGCTTGTTTAAAGTGCATACTGATCAATTGATTGACTTGTGTTATGTCGAAGGTCTTTGTTTGGTATAGTAAATCACTTAGCACAGAACTGCTGGAGATGATAACAGGCCCTTCATCCGCGTTGGTGCTTAATCGCCCATGACTGCCTTTAACCAATTCAGGCGTAAGAGGGATCACATCCATTAACATACGTTGGCCCATTTTTTTCTGTAATAAACGCTTAGCAATATGCCATTGAGGAAAACGCAGAGCAGGATCGATAAAAAGCTCCACAGGATCGTAACCCGGCTTTCGATGAATATCGACCGTGCGGGCAAAATCGGGGGCTTTATCATCATCAAACCAATAATAATAATTAAACCAACTATCAGGCTCAGCAATGGCAATCAGCTCTCCGCTACGAGCATGATTAATTTGATAATCAGACTGGGCAGCCCTATCGAGTACCCGCTCAACACCGGGGACTTTTTCTAATATGGTTTTCACGCGCAAAATATCATTAGGCGCCTTGATATAAATATGCGCAATTTGATGATCCGCCACCGCAAAAGCTCGACTAGCACCAGAATCAAGCAGCTCCCAAGTCAGTGAATTTCGCACGGCTAACAAACCTGCTTGACGCAGTATTCGATTCAATGAAATAGAATGTGACACCGGCGAAACACCATATTCAGACACCACCAAAATCTCAGCGCCTTGGCTGCGACCAAAATCAATCAATCGCCCCGCTTCATGATCAATGGCGGCAATGTCCTCATCGATAGCCGGATCATCAGGACCCAATCGTTGCAAGTTATAATCCAGATGAGGTAAATACACCAATTGCAAATCAGGTTGGTTCATTTTATGCTCAGCAATGGCACAATCCACTATCCAGCGGCTAGAACGAATATCGGCAGCAGGCCCCCAAAAATTAAAAAAAGGAAATGCTCCAATTTGCTGCTCTATCTGAGCCTGTAATGTTGCTGGCTCAGAATATAGCCCCATGACTTTGCGACCATCGGCAGGATAGTGAGGCCGGGGGGTCATGGCATTGTCCACCCCCGCATACATGTTATACCACCAGAATAATTGTGAGCAGGTAAAATCACTATTCGCCTGTTTCAAGCTATGCCAGATTTTATCCCCTTGCATAAGTGAGTTAGCTTGCAACCAAAAACGGACTTCAGCTTGATCACGTAAATACCAACCATTACCCACAATACCATGCTGCTTCGCCGTCGTTCCGGTTAACATTGTCGCCTGCGCAGTGGTCGTCACCGCTGGAAATCCCCCTTGCATGGGCACCATTAATCCATCTTGGATCAACGCATTTAAATGAGGAGTATACGTACCCAACATCGAGGGCGTGAGTCCCACAATATCGATAACGATAAGCCGCTTAAGCTGAGTCATGGGGATAATAATCCTCGTTTTTTTAGTTCACTTTCCACCCAAGACAATTCTTTGGTTATTTGCATGATGAGCTCATCATTGTTACGTGGACGAATATCAACAGGCAGCACTTGCCAAGAATAGGTCTCCACTTCCAAAAAAGGATGCATATCGGGATGATCACATAAAAAATCAAATACGCTTAATATGTCAGACTGCGTTGTGGTTAATTGCGGATGCATTAAATAAGGCGCATGAATAGGCACATGAAAATGAATTCTTCCTTTGCCATTGATGGGCTTTTTTAACGCGTGCACTAAATCTGAATATGACGTTAAATGACGTTCATCCACTCTCCCCTCGACGTGATCATCAACCCGCTGACATTTAACTTGATGTAAGTAGCGAGAGTCACAAAACAACCGTAAGCAATCCATGAGTGATGTGTCTTCATTATTGAAAAGCACCTCTAATGCATTCGATAGCTGGATCTTACCAATATGAACATGCGCATCGAAAATGCGTACCAATGCCGAATACGCATTTTCAAACATCACGGCTTGGTGGCACACGTCATAGCATATAGCTAAATGACGATGAAAAACGGCCGTTTGAGGAAGATCTTGCCTAAAGAAAATGATCAACTCATCGGTTGACTCTAAAACACAATCGGGTTCCATTTCTAAACACAAAATGATCTTTTTACCGGTTTGTTCATAAAGCTGGCCCAAATAGGCCATGAGTTCAGTCAAGTGGTCAATCGCAGCTTGATGCTTTTGCGGTGTCCAATCTTTTTTATAACCTAAAGGCAAAGTAGAAATCGTCCCCGTGTCACAATCGTCGGGTAAACACGCCGCTAAAATAACGGCGAGTACTTGACTATATTGCACTCTCTCCCGTGTTGACCAATCAGGAAGGTAGGCCTTTTCTTTCACCGCGTCTTGATGAAAATCACCATAAGGAAAGCCATTGATAGATCGCAAGCTTAAACCTGTTTTATCAAGTAACTGTTTGAAAGACATCAGTGCTTGCTCATTGTTTAGCTCATTTGCAGCAACAGCACTTATCCACAATCCCACACTCATCTTTGATAATTTTCGTTGTTGACGTACCGCTTGAATAGAATGAGTGATATTAAAACGTAACTGGGCAAGTGATCCCCCCGAATGCACATTGCTACAATAACTAATCTCATCGGCTAGAAATGCCATGCGCTAGCGCTCAATCACAGGAGACTGCCCCCTAAGGGCAGAATTTTCTTGCCATAATTGTGTTTGATCCACTTTAATGGGTCGATTGACCTCTTCCTTACTTATGCGCCCACTTTGAGCAAAAAAATCAATTGGATTATTAAACAGCACCTGAGTGATGTCAGCATCTGAAAATCCAGCCTCACGCATCTTATTACCGGTTTTGGGCACCTTAAGTGGATCGCTTTTCCCCCAATCTGCAGCACTGTTGACGATCATCTTCTCGGTGCCATATTCAGTCAGTAATGCCACCATCCTAGACTCAGACATTTTAGTATTAGGGTATACCGAATGGCCTCGCCAGCAATCCGTCTCCATGACTAAGGGTAAGGTTAATTCATTGAGATGATCGATCACCACCATAGATTCTGTCATCCCCACTTCTCGGATGGCTTCAATAGTCCGTTTTGTACCGCCTATTTTATCTCTGTGGGGAGTATGTATAAGGACGGGTAATCCATGTGTTTTGGCCATCTCTAATTGGCAACAAAGCACATGATGCTCCTGAGCCGTAATATCGTCATAGCCTATTTCGCCCACCGCAACCACACCTTCCTTTTGTAAGTAACGCGGTAATATCGCCAACACTTCTTCAGCAAGTTCAGGATCATTAGCTTCTTTAGGGTTTAACCCCATCGTACAAAAATGATGGATACCAAACTGACTGGCACGAAACCTTTCCCAACCAATTAAAGCATCAAAGTAATCAATAAAAGTGCCTAAGTGCGTTCGAGCTTGGCCCTGCCAAAAAGCGGGTTCAATCACACCCACAATGCCAGCATCACGCATATGTTCATAATCATCGGTGGTGCGTGAGATCATGTGAATATGTGGATCAAAATATCGCATTAATTATCTCCTTTATCCTTTAATGTAAACTTAACGATGCTTGCACCTGAGGGGGTAAACACACTAAACGCTCAATTTGTTCGCGGGTTAAATGACGTCGCTCAATGGCAGAGTAAATGGACATCGGCCAATCGCGCGCAGCCAGTGCCCGCTCTGACAAATAATCAAAGGTTAATTGGCTGAGACGCTGAGTGTGCCTTTGTTTTAGTCCTAAAATGGAGGTGATATTGAAATGAGAGAATAAAGCTTTTAAGAGCATTTGTTCAAATTCAACATCACTAAAGTGTTTCGCCGGCCAAGCATTAAATAACGCAATGGATGCGAATAATTCGGTATTATTGGTTCGACAAAGATCAACGATGACGGGTTGACAAACCCCTTCCATATCGAGAAAGTCCAGCCCTTTCACCAGCGCTTGCTTTTCACTATCATCGGCATAACGTAAACACAATTTAAACAATCTATAACGCAAAGAGACATCAAGTAACAACAAGGTATGACACAGTAATTGCTGTCGAATGAGTTCTGTGATTGAAAGTGATCTATCAAACAACGAAACGAAGACAACGGAAGCTTCAATATCGGCACATTGACGCCCTGCTTGGGCGCTCAAGTTAGCCCATTCTATGGCCAATTTATCAATACTGACTTGGCGTTCCCCTCCTAGACTTAACTGGTGCAGGGCGGATTCAAACCACTTGAGGATCGGCTCCTCTAACCATTTAAGCAGCCATGCGACTTGTCGGCTAATGAGTGCTTCATTCAATCGCATTCATCGCTCCTTGTTCAAATTGATTAAGGTTTAACGTCAAATATCTCCGTTAAGTCGGTGATATCCATCGCTGCAATTTAGGTAACAAAATATAAACACACAAACACACAATACAAGCCCAAAATTGCTGAACACTGGCTAACACTAAGGCATCAAATAGCGGGATCATGGCCAGGAGTGCGCCAATATCTGAAGGCTGAATCAATAAGGACTTATGTGAGATAAAACCTCGAATTAAAGGAAATAGTTGTCTAAACAATTCCAACAGAAAACCACTTAATATAAGATAAAAAAGAGGATTAAGTGGGATGAAAAAAACCAGATATAATGGCGAAAACAGCAGTAACAACACCAACAGCAATAACACACCATAACGATAAGAAAAAAGCGCGGCTTGGTGCTCAAATTGAGCCAACAAGGTGATCCCAACAATATACAAACCTAATCCCATAGAGACCCAAATTAACTCACCCGAGATCCCTCCCATCAATAAACCCGCCGTTAAATACATTCCAGCGCGGCAACCTCCCATTAATAAACGCGAATAAACCCAAGTTTTATGAAATAAGTTATAGAGTAAAATCAATAAAAATAGTGACAATCCAGCATTCAAACCATCAAAGGTTGCTAAATATACCCAACCGACAAGAGTCAGCAGCAGCATTCCACTCAGCAACAAAAAATAACTAAAAAGGTATACCGCACGTTGAGAGATCCATGCTTGCGTGATGGGTCTGGCCACTTGATGCGCTCGATCCCATTTTGCATCTATGGCATCATTTAAAAACATCCCACCAAGATACATCAAGGACATTCCCAGTAAAACGAATAACCCGCGACTCAATAACAATGCATTAAAAAAGTTCCCCCCTTGTCCCAACATGACTTGAGTAAACAAACTGGCCGCTAAGACATTCGTCCATATTGTCGGTAGATTGGACACCCGTCCTAAAGTCAGTAATATAAACCATGGCTTAGGCGCGGTCGTCAACATCATAAGCTAAGCGCCATAGACCAATGTTTCAATTGCGTTAGGGCCGCTTTCATTTTATTGATATCGATCATCTCTGCATTGCGAAATGTTCCCACATTCGTCAATATTGGAATCGATAATTTGCCCCCTAAATGCTGACGAAACTCTTCTAATCCCTGCATCACTAAAGGCTCAGCTTTATCGTCTTCCATCTCTAAGCTATGATGCCACAACTCAAAACCTAAACTTTTAATTAACTTAATGATCCTATGAATGTTCTCCGTATTCAGCCAAGCCATCTCTTGCGCATAAAGTGCATCTAATACAATACCGATGGCAACAGCTTCACCGTGACGGATCTGATAATCAGACAAATTTTCCATTTTATGGGCGCTCCAATGACCATAATCTAATGGCCGGCCATTACCTCGCTCAAAAGGATCACCATTATGGCTAATATGCTCAAGATGGCACTGAGCACAGCGCTGAATAGCATAACGAGTCGCCGTTAATTCAAATTGATTTAATGACTCAACATTCTCTTCAAGCCAAGTAAAAAACACCGGATCTTTAATTAACGCGACTTTAACGGCTTCAGCAAGACCAGAGCGTTTATCCCTGTCTAATAAACTTGTCAGCAGTTCAGCATCATTTATCACCGCATAAGGCGGCGTAAATGATCCTAAAAAATTCTTTTGTTGAAACACATTAATACCATTTTTAACGCCGATACCTGCATCATTTTGCGCCAATACCGTTGAAGGCATACGAATAAGACGAATACCGCGATGAAAAATGGCACAAGCAAAACCGACACAATCTAGCAAGGCACCGCCACCGATGGCTATCACCCAACTATGGCGATCTAAAGGTTTCATAGACTCAATAATCATGTCGAGTTGAGTCTGCGTTTTACAAGCTTCTCCCCCTTGCATCACTTTTGTTTGGCAGCTGAATGTCGAACTAAAGTGATGGTTAAAATAATCTTCAATCTTCTGAGTAAAATAAGGACGAGAGTCAATAATACCTTGGTCAATAATACACAATACTTTTTGCTCATGAGAAAAAACGGGATGTCTAACAAGATCCATTAACAGTGAATTATTAATGGCAAAGCTATTCTCTGTTGAGCTGACTTGATAATCATAATTAATCTGAAATTGAACTGACAAATTATCCAAACGATTTGAATTTTCTCGAAACGGAAGCTCAACTTTAATGTTAGAGTTATCACTTTCAAACTCTTTAGCGGGTGTTGTTAACGATAATTGATGATTTTCAGTCGGTTCATTGACTTTTTTATATCGGATGAAAACATCAATGATATATTTTATCCCAAACGCCAAGCTGGGTAATATAATACTGGCGACAAGGATCATTAGCAGCGAATATGATTCAATAATCAGAGATCCGACATAGGCATAAACCAACGCAACGCCCGCATTAGCCAAACTGATTAACATAATAAAGCGTACAAAAGAAAGTTGTATTATGCCTGCCGCTATCACTGAGGTTTCAGCCATAACAGGAATACCACGCATTAATACCAAAGCCGCGTCATCTAACGTCTCAGACAAAATGGATGCCTTGTTTAAATGACCTTTAATCCCCCAATAGTCAGGAAATAGAGTATAAAAACCACGACCGAGTCCATAGCCTAATATAGCACCCAGGGTTAATCCAATCCAAATGATCACTGTCCCAGAAAACACCCCAAAAACAGTACCGACATAAACCGCCACTAGGCTTGAAGGGATCGGTAATATGATGTCCAGCATCAATAATCCAATCACCAAGAATGCAATCCATACCGCCTTGAGCTCAGCATCACTAAAGAGTTCAATACTGTCCTTGATCACATTGGTAATCATTTGCTCAAATGAGAAAAAAGAAATAATCACAAAAACCATGATCAACAACATAATGCCCAAAATAGGACGAAAGCGAGTCATGTTTTCTCCAATATATGAGTTGTATTGTTTTAAATTTATATTTTTGTTTCTTTAGATTTAATCAAAAATGCCTATTGGGAAATAATTTTTTATTAAGGCAACATAGACTACCAAACAACATAACAAGATAATAATCATAAAAGTAGCAATATAGTTCAATTTAATACCAATTTAGTTCATAAGTATTAAAGAGATCATTATAAATAATTACCTCTTTTCTATTAAATGAATCTTTCACTCTCTTAATAATGAGTAATGAGTAATGAGTAACTTACATAAGTGCTTAACTAAAAGTTATCGTATATTTTGACGGATAATTATCCATGATGTTTTTTACACTCTCTTTGAGTGCATCAAAAGTGATAAAATCATGGCAAGATAACCAT
>NZ_JAKIKS010000113.1 GCF_023284005.1 Shewanella surugensis | reverse complement strand
TCATTTTTAGTCATTGCGATGTTCCTTTTGTTAATTGTTGATCGGCCAAGATCAATTAACAGGTTACATCGCAATGCTTTATCCTCATACACCAGAAACGACTATAGCTCCACTGATAATCGCTTGAACCATTTGTGCGGCCATTTGTGCCGCTTTGGAAAAGCAAGTGAGCCCATCAAGCGTTGCTTGTGCTCTGCCAGCATCGTTGTCTACATTATTGTCAGTTACGGCGAATTTTAAGCAATCGGTGAAATCTGTGATGACATAATAGATCATTCTGCCCCAAGACTCGGCGTCGGCCATTGGTAAAGAGCCTAATAGTTGAGGAATCTTTAACGAGTTGACTGTACTGGTAAAAGTGTTAAGTCCTGAATTTAAATTCTTAATGATATTGGCATCGTTAATTTCATTAGTGATTTGAGTGATGCCGGTATTTAACACGTTAACGGTATTTGACACGCCACCTTTTACCGCTGATTCACTGGTTGATTTTATAAAATTTACACTGTCTTTAATATAAGGTATTTTGGTAATGGTATCGACGCCTAAATATTGGGTAATAGAGGTATATGAACTTGGGTCAACAATGCTTTTAATGCCATTGAGTATTTTATTAAAGAAACCGGCTTCCGCGTAAATAGGTAGTAAACTGATTGCCAGTATTAAGATGATGTTGATTATTTTTTTATAATGGAGATACATTTTATGTTCCCTTTTATTTACATCATAGAAAGGTGTTATATTTTTTATGCTTTCCTTTTATGGTGATGTTTATTTTTAAGGCATTTAAATACTATTGCCCTGACTTAATTTGATGAATATGTATTCTTATTTATCTATTTGTTTTTTTAATCAAAAATGGTCAAAAGTTCAGTAGGGCAAGTATTAAACTGTCCGTCTTTATAGTGGCATAGGGTACTCGTATCGATAGTTAACATTTCGACCTTCATTCTTGATGTATTCGATCCTAGCGCTGATGTGATGATGGCTTTATCGGTGATAATATTTTTGTTTAAGCAAGATCCCGTTCCTTGGGATAAGCACTCTACAGTAGCAGTGTAAGGGTTTTCACTGACAATCCAGGCTTGACCTAAACTACTGATGACATTTTTCCAGCTGCGAGTGAGGTTATTAAGTTGAGAACACCAGCCGTTATCGCTATATCCATCGGTTCCAGATTGTGTCAATAATGATGTATATCCTTGCTCTGCTTCATAACCTGTCGCTGAGCCACAGCGTAGCATGGTTAAGGTTTCGAAATACTCATCGGTGCGAGTAATGGAGGTGGGAAAGACATTTTCTTTATCTGCAGAAGTCGCATTAAGGCAATTACTTGAGCCTTTAACGGCTAAACAGGCAATACGATTATTATCTGAAATATCATAAACGGCCGGGGCACCCACAACAGCTGGAAAGCTCCATGCATCGGGGATCACCGCAACATCATCGACGCCAGAGATCGTAATGGGGATGGCGACCTTACTGATATCTTTAAAGCTGCCATTATTACGCCTTATCATGGTGGCATAAAGGTCAACTTCTAAATCTAACACATCTTCGGTGATATCTAAGGTTTTACCATTAAGTAAAGCACTTCCAGCGGGAATATTGACTTGCATGATCCCATCATATTTTGTGCCAAAACCCGCATTTTTGGCATTTGATCGCCAAGTACTGAGGTCGTCCCACTTAAGAACGTCTACACTTCCCTCCATCACAGAACCTGAACCCGATTTCTTTTTGCACAAAGATTTTAAATTATCATCTTCATACTCGCTTTTGTTCCAAGTGACTTCTTCTCCTGTTTCAGGGTAGCCAGCAATGGCATTATCTTGATTAAGGTCCGACCAATCGGTACGACTATAATCATTTTCCCAAGAGATGATGGGATGGACACCTCTTGCAAAGTAGGCGTCATTAGCGCCATATTGAATGTGTGCGTTCAATACCAACAAAAGGTGTCCAATATGAAAGTTACACTAATCGGAATTGATTTAGCAAAAAATGTTTTTCAAGTTTTCATCATTAATAGGCGTATATTTGAAATTAAATCAGTTAATCTTAATGATAAACGAACATTAATTTACATAAATCATTTATCTGTTTATTTATTGTCCAACTTTACTTAAAGTAATCACCTTTTTTGTAACAAATTTTTTAGTGTATTTATTCATTAATGTGAAGGAAATGAATTTATTTTTTATAATTTGTTGATTATTTTGGATTAACTATTAATTATCAATAGTGTATTAAATTTTACTTATGATTTAAGTGAGAATGACTGATGTTGTTAGATTAAGGTATGGTGAGAGAACGCTAATCCCTGAATTAAATCATTAACGGGCGTTAAAAAAATCAGAAGTTATGCTGGTGAATATGGTTTAAGTAATGATATTATAACGGGATAAGCACAGGGGGTGCTCAGTTCAGTTAGCGATTATAAAAAGGAATTTTGCATGAAAAAATCGGTTAAAATCACATTTTCTACCCTTATATCCATCATCGTTGCGCTATTGCTGCTCTATTATTCTCCCGTTAATGTTACCGATTATAGACCGTTAGAGAGTTTAGTTTATAAAGCTTGTCCATTAGTGGCTTTTGCCGTGGGGTATTTGGTTTATCAAGTCACAGGTTTACTTGAGCATTAACAGCAGGGCAGAGTCCATTAGTCTTATTTGCGATGGTGTATTTGAGGGGCTATCTTGTAGATATAGCCAAACCGTTGAAGTTGTATTTTTAAAAGTCGATTATGGCTGTTCATTACGGGCATTGTCGTGCGGGCTGATATTGCCCATTCTAATGAAGCGACCAATGCACGGGTAATGGTCGATCACCCGTTTTAAGTTATTGGCTGATTTTAAGCCGTAAAAAGAATATTGTAGAAAGCAGGCATCATTGTTGAACAAAAAAGTGCTATTTAAAATAGCACTTTCATGATGTTATAGGATTATTTTTAATATTAACGCTTATTCTGGATCGTAATCTAACACGGGCATTAGCCAACGTTCAGCTTCGCTTTTACTCATATCTTTGCGCTTGGCGTAGTCTTCTACTTGATCACGACCAATGTTCGTGACCCCAAAATAGCGGGACTTTGGATGTGCAAAATACCAGCCTGATACCGCGGCGGTGGGGAACATGGCAAAGCTTTCTGTGATATTGAGTCCAATGGTTTCATCTGGCTTTAATAACGTCCATAATAAGCCTTTTTCAGTATGATCGGGACAAGCGGGATAACCAGGGGCGGGCCGTATGCCTTTGTACTTTTCTCGGATAATGTCTTCATTATTGAGAATTTCATCGGCGGCATAACCCCAAAACTCTTTACGTACGCGTTCATGCATGCGCTCGGCAAAGGCTTCGGCGAGACGATCGGCGAGACATTTCAACATGATGGCGCTGTAATCATCATGATCGGCTTCAAAGCGCGCCACATATTCATCAATGCCATGCCCTGTGGTAACGGCAAAGCCGCCCATGTAATCCGCCACGCCACTGTCTTTGGGGGCGACAAAATCGGCTAGACAGAAATTATTGTTACCCACTCGTTCAATTTGCATGCGTAAATGATGGGTGGTCATTTCAAGGGTGTTACGCGACTCATCAGTATAGAGTTCAATATCATCAAAATTGACCGTATTGGCTGGAAATAATCCAATCACGGCTTTTGCCGTTAACCATTTCTCATCGATAATTTGCTTGAGCATGGCTTTGCCATCGGCGTAGAGTTTTGTTGCCTCAATACCCACGACTTTGTCTTCAAGAATTTTAGGGAAATGTCCATGGAGTTCCCAGCTGCGGAAAAAGGGTGTCCAGTCGATACGTTCAACAAGATCTTCCAGCGGGTAATCCTCGAAGACTTGCCGTCCCAATTGATTAGGCACAAACGGCGTATAGTTTTCCCAGTCATGGTGGCAACGATTTTCGCGTGCTTTTTCAATCGTGGTGATGATTTTACGTTTTGTTTGTGCGTTGCGCTTATCACGCATGACTTGGTATTCTGCGTAAGCGGCATCGATGGTGGCTTGGCGCGTTTGATTATTAATGAGCTTTGATACCATAGGGACGGCGCGCGACGCATCGGCAATATAGATGGCACCTGTGGGCGAATGCGGGGCAATTTTGACTGCGGTATGAATTTTAGAGCAAGTGGCGCCACCAATGATAGAGGGAATGGTGAGGCCCGCTTTCTGGAAGCTTTTCACATTGTGCACCATTTCATCGAGGCTTGGTGTGATAAGACCCGACATGCCGATAATATCGACGTTTTCAGCGATGGCCGTTTCAATAATTTTTTCAACCGGCACCATTACGCCTAAATCAATGACTTCATAGCCATTACAAGCCAAGACGACGCCAACGATATTTTTACCGATATCATGCACATCGCCTTTAACGGTTACCATTAAAATCTTGCCGTTGGACTGAGCTTCGGTTTTTTCAAGTTCAATATAAGGGTTTAAATAGGCGACAGACTTTTTCATTACTCGCGCCGATTTGACCACTTGGGGCAAGAACATTTTTCCTGAGCCAAATAAATCACCGACGATGTTCATGCCGTCCATTAATGATCCTTCAATGACATCCAGCGGTCTAGTGGCTTGCTGTCGAGCCTCTTCGGTATCTTCATCGATAAACTCAGTGACCCCCTTGACGAGCGCATGGGCCAAGCGCTTATTGACAGGTAAGCTACGCCATTCAAGATCTTCTTTTTTTAGAGCTTGACTGCCATTGCCCCTAAATTTTTCGGCGATCTCTAATAACTGATCCGTATTGGATGAGCCTTCAATAGGGCAAGGTAAATTTAGGACGATATTTTCAACTAATTGTTTTAACTCGCTGTCGATATCGTCATAAATCGCCAGCTGACTGGCATTAACAATGCCCATGTCCATGCCTGCTTGAATGGCATGATATAAGAAGACTGCGTGTATGGCTTCACGAACGGGGTTATTGCCGCGAAATGAGAAAGAGACATTGGAGACACCGCCGGAAATCATGGCATGAGGCAGGGTTCGTTTGATTTCTTGGGTGGCTTCGATGAAGTCGACCGCGTAATTATCATGTTCTTCAATCCCCGTAGCAATGGCAAAAATATTGGGATCGAAAATAATATCTTCTGGGGGGAAGCCGACTTTATTAACCAGTACACGGTAAGCCCGAGTACAAATTTCAATTTTACGGGCCTTAGTATCGGCTTGTCCTTCTTCATCAAAGGCCATAATAATGGCGGCAGCACCATAACGTTTGACTAATTTGGCTTGCTCGATAAATTTTTCTTCGCCTTCTTTAAGCGATATTGAATTGACGATCCCTTTGCCTTGAATGCATTTTAGTCCCGCTTCTATGACTTCCCACTTCGAGGAGTCAATCATGATGGGGACCCTTGATATGTCAGGCTCTGAGGCGATTAAGTTTAAAAACTTATGCATGATCTCAACGCCATCAAGCATGCCTTCATCCATGTTGATATCGATGATTTGGGCGCCATTTTCCACTTGTTCACGCGCGACACTGAGCGCGGTTTCAAATTCACCGTCTTTAATTAGCCGAAGAAAGCGCGCCGAGCCCGTTACATTGGTGCGTTCACCAACGTTCAAAAATAAGGAATTTTCATCGATGGTTAAGGGCTCTAACCCTGAAAGGCGACAAGCAACGGGTAAATCGGGTAAACGGCGAGCGGGGTGTTTAATGACGGCTTCACGTATCACCTTGATGTGCTGTGGCGTAGTTCCACAGCAACCGCCAACGATATTTAAAAAACCCTCAGCGGCCCATTCTTCAATGACTTCAGCCATTTGCTCGGGGGTTTCATCATAACCGCCAAATTCATTAGGCAGACCAGCATTAGGATGAGCCGATACGAAGCACTCGGCTATTTTGGAGAGTTCCTCTACATAAGGGCGTAGCTCTTTTGGGCCCAATGCACAGTTAAGGCCAATCGATAGCGGCTTAACATGACGTAATGAGTTATAAAAAGCTTCAGTGGTTTGTCCTGTTAGAGTCCGGCCCGAAGCATCGGTAATGGTACCGGAAATCATGATAGGTAAACGAGTGCCTAAGGTATCGAAAACCGTTTCGATGGCAAATAAGGCCGCCTTGGCATTCAAGGTATCAAAGATGGTTTCGACCATGATGATATCAATGCCACCGGCGATTAAAGCATTGATAGACTCAATATAGGCTGCCACTAATTCATCAAAACTGACATTACGAAAACTGGGATCGTTAACATCTGGGCTAATAGAACACGTCCGGTTTGTGGGACCGAGTACACCTGCGACATAACAGGCGCGTCCCGTTTCTGCAGTGACTTCCATGGCGGCGGCTTTTGCTAGGCGTGCCCCTTCAAAGTTGATTTCAGCCGATAATGTTTGCATTTCATAATCGGCCATGGCGATGCAAGTGGAATTAAAGGTATTGGTTTCGGTAATGTCAGCGCCAGCAAGTAAATAATCTTTATGAATTTTTTTGATGGTTTCAGCTTGAGTTAACACTAATAAATCATTATTGCCTTTGACATCACAGCACCAATCTTTGAAGCGTTCACCTCTAAAATCAATCTCTTCAAATTGATAGCCTTGGATCATGGTTCCCATAGCGCCATCAAGCATTAAGATCCCATTGTTAAGTTGTTCTGTCAGCTGCGCCGTTTTATCGATAGGCAGTAGCTCAGTGGGAGGGACGAATGTTGGGGATTGTGTTGTCATGATCCATTCCTATTTGGGTACGGGTATGTATAAACCGTGATCGCTATGCCAGTACTTTGGGTACGGGTAAGTATAAACCGTGATCGCTATGCCAGTACTTTGGGTACGGGTAAGCATAAACCGTGATCGCTATGCCAGTACTTTGGGTACGGGTATGTATAAACCGTGATCGCTATGACACTATTTTGGGCATGATTACTTGCTATCTTTTACTCGAAGGAGCATGTCGAGGATAACTTGTTTAGACATATAGACGTCCATAATACGTGAGTTTATCCTCAGAGCGCAAGGATTAACATCATGCGCTATGGTTGTGTTTGTTAATGTTTTATTATTGTTACTCAATTGGTTTGTTATGAGGTGTGTAGCCTCATTTTTTGAGGTATTTATTTACTTGTGTATTACTTTTTAGTGATTTTAGGTTTTATTGGTCTCATGATGAGTCAAATGGGGTTTGATTGATTTTATTATTCTTTAATTAAGGCAGCGTTGATGAAAACACATTTTTTTTTCTTAAGGCATGGTGAGTGTGAAGGGGGCAGAATCCTTAGAGGGCGAGTGGATGTGCCTTTATTGCCTGTAGGAATAGCGCAAATGCAGGCGGTGGCCCAATTAACCATGCAACCTGATCATATTGTGAGTTCACCTTTACGCCGCTGCGCTGAATTTGCTCATCAACTTCATTTAACAACCGACATAGATATTCATTTTTGTGATGCCTTGCAAGAGATGGATTTTGGTGATTGGGATGGTCAAGGTTTTGATGTTCTTTATGAGCGTTACGAACCCGCATTAACGCGATATTGGGCCGATCCTTGGAGTGAAAAGCCGCCTAACGGTGAGTCAATGGTGATGTTTGAACATAGAGTCGATAATGCTTGGGAACAGCTATTACAAGATTTTTCTGGTCAAGTGGTGCTGGTGATTGCTCATGGTGGCGTCATCCGGCATATCATGTCACGAGTATTAGGTCTTAAACGTTGCGCGGGTATTTATAGTCAATTCGCTTTGGGTTATGGTGCTATGGTCAAGGTTGAAGTGCAGATAAGCTGTGATGAAAAGCTTGATAAAAATGGTCATAAAGAGCGTGTCACTCGGTTTTCCCCTCGACTACATTGGCCTTCATGATTGATAGGATAATATGACGCAACAAGATAAAACCGTACTCTCTGTGCATGCATTGCATTGGCAGATTAATGATAAGCCGATCTTAGCGGACATTCATTTTAATCTACAAGAAGGGCAAGTTCTCGGTATCATAGGTCCGAACGGGGCGGGGAAATCCAGTTTGTTGCGGTGTTTATATCGCTATTTCAAACCGACTTCTGGCCATATTCAATTATTTAACCAGAACATGACGGCTTTATCTTCTCGTGCTTTTGCTCAGAAGGTCGCGGTTGTACTACAGGATACACCTCAGCATTTTGATATGACGACTCGCCAACTGGTGGCATTAGGTTTGACGCCTCATAAGGGGGTATTTGATAGCCATACCGAGTTGGATGATGCTGTAATTGATCAGGCGCTGTATAAAGTTGGATTGACTGAGAAAGGAGCGCAAGTTTTTGAATCCTTATCCGGAGGAGAGAAACAGCGCGCTTTGATTGCCAGAGCCATAGTACAAGATCCTCAATTGCTTATTTTGGATGAGCCGACAAATCATCTTGATATCCGTTATCAAATTCAAATTCTTGAATTATTACGCTCACTTAAGATAAGTGTTATTATTTCTATTCATGATCTGAATTTAGCCAGTGCGCTGTGTGATTCTTTAGTGTTGTTAGAAAAAGGCCATTTAATTGCACAAGGCTCCCCCAACCAAGTATTAACAGAGGCTACTATTTCTAGCGTATTTGATGTGTGCTGTGAGGTACATTCTCACCCACAACATGGTAAGCCACTCATTTGTTATTTTTATGGTTATGATAATGATTTATCCTGTAATCATGATAAGGGAAATCATCATTTAAATGTTACTACTTAGTCAAAGCGGCAAGCGTTTTTTGCGTTTTTGCTGGATCCCTTTAGGATTGTGTTTAGGTTTTTTTACCCTTTTATTTGCCGGAAGTTTTGGGGCGGCTGAAATCCACTCTGTGGATGTCTTACAGAGTTTGAGTTTTCACTTATTTGGCATCGGTGAGTCGCTTGGTTTGAAAGACCGTATTATTATGGAGTTAAGGCTTCCACGGGTATTACTGGCTTTTGTTGCGGGTGCAGGACTCTCGGTTGCGGGAAGTGTATTGCAAACGGTGACGCGTAACCCTTTGGCAGATCCCTATTTATTTGGTATTTCCTCTGGTGCCTCTTTTGGGGCCGTTGTGGTATTAACCTTATTGGGCCAGGGCGTATTGAGCAGTCATGGGGTAGGTTGGATTGGATTGCCTTTAGGTGCTTTTATCGGGGCGGGGTTATCTGTTTTTATTGTGCTGAGTATGTGTGGCAACGATGTGGGGCGTCAAGTTGAACGTATGCTGCTGTCAGGTGTCGCGGTCTCTTTTATGTTTGGGGCCTTGAGTAGTTTGTTACTTTACTTTTCATCGCCACAAGCGGCCGCTTCCGTGCTTTTTTGGAGTCTAGGGAGTTTTGCTAAGGCAACGTGGTCTGGACTGATGTTACCTGTTATTGTCGTGATATCTTGCACGGGGATTATATTGTTATTTAAACGTCAGATTATTGCCATGAAAATGGGAGATGAAACAGCCCATACTTTAGGGATCAATGTGTCCTTATTAAGGCTTGGAATGCTGTCTGTGTGTTCGGTTATTACGGCAGTATTAGTGGCATCTTGTGGTGGCATTGGCTTTGTGGGATTAATGATCCCCCACATTGTGCGTTTATTATTTCCCGGCCAGTTATCGTTAATGCTAACGGCGATGCTTGGGGGGATTTTTATGATTTGGATTGATGTGCTGGCGCGAACCTTATTGAGTTATCAAGAGCTCCCTGTTGGCATTATTACCGCGGTTATTGGCAGTACTTTTTTCTTGTTTGTGCTAAGGCGTCGTCACCAAGAAGCTTAGTATGTAGTTCCCTCCCTTAAAATAGCTGAATAAATGAGAATGTATATGTTTGATATATCTCCTGTTAGCCATGATAACGATGATGAAATCCAATATAAAATTGATATGAAAACTAAGCCTCCTTTAGCATTAGGTCAGCTGGAATCACTGGCTTTGCAAGTGGCGCAAGTGTTAGGTCAAGATAACCCGAGCATTATTAAACCTCAAATGTTGGTTTTTGCGGCTGATCACGGTGTGAGTCAGGCTGATATTTCCATTGCATCCAGCGATGTGACTCGGCAAATGGTCATGAATTTTATTGCTGGAGGCGCTGCGATAAATGTGTTTTGCCATCAAGTGGGTTTTGCTCTAGAAGTCATTGATTGCGGTATATTATCGCCGATTGTGTCATGGCCTAGTTTAATACAGCAACGTTTAGGAGAAGGGACTCAGCCGTTTCATTTAGCAAAAGCCATGAGTATTGAAACGGTGCATAAAGGATTTGAGATGGCGAGCCAAAGAGTGGACTTTCATTATCAACAAGGTTGTAACTTAATCGCATTTGGAGAGATGGGGATCGGCAATACTGCTTCATCGGCAGCCATTATGGCCAGTATACTCAAGATGAGTGCAAAGGAATGTGTTGGGCGAGGGACAGGAGTCGATGATGTGAAATTACAACGTAAGATCCAAATTGTTGAACAAGGTCTTACTTTGCATAAAAATGATTTAACAGATATTTATCATATTTTAGCCTGTATGGGGGGCTTTGAAATCGTGCAAATGACTGGCGCTATGTTAGCGGCTGCGCAGAGAAAAATGCTGGTGGTGATTGATGGGTTTATTGCAACAGTAGCGGCATTAGCGGCCGTTAAAATTAATGCTAATGTGCGTGATTATATGATTTTTGCGCATCAATCTCATGAGCAAGGACATGCAAAACTATTGGAACATTTACAGGCCACACCGTTATTAAATCTTGATCTGAGATTAGGCGAAGGCACTGGGCGGCGTTAGCATTACCCCTTATTCAAGCATCGACAAATTTTTATAATCAAATGGCAAGTTTAACCGATTTGGGGATCAAGATAGATTGAGACTTTGGTTATATATCTAAGGTATATATGAATTTCCAGTTACCATAATAATGAGAAAGTGATGAATTCCTGCAGAAAACAGTTGTGCTTATTTTTTATTGCTATGGGTTTTTTAACGCGTTTACCCATTCCTTCTTGGGTTGAAATCGATACTGAAAGACTGAATCAAGCGAGTCGATATTTTGGCCTTGTAGGCTTGATTGTGGGAGGTGTTTGCGCGAGTGTCTTTGCGATAACCGCTATTTGGTTACCCGTATCAATTGCTATTGTGTTGTCTATGATAACGAGTGTAGTAATGACAGGAGGCTTTCATGAAGATGGATTGGCCGATACTGCCGATGGGTTTGGTGGTGCTTGGACTGCGGCAGAAAAATTAAACATCATGAAAGATTCTCGGTTAGGCAGTTATGGCGCACTGGCTTTGGTTTTCGCTTTATTATTTAAATGGCAATTATTGACTGAAATTGCATTATTTGATCCTAATCGCGTCATGGTTGCGTTTATTATTGCCCACTGTTTAAGTCGTGTTTTGGCGGCGAGCCTGATTTTCAGTGAGACTTATGTCCGTGATAAGCGTGACAGTAAAGTCAAGCCGTTTGCCCAATTTCAAAGCTTGAATGAATTGTTCATTTTGTTACTGACGGCGGCGGGACCACTCCTTTTTCTCGGTCTTTGGCAAGCCATGGTACTGGTGTTATCTTTGCTTATGGTGCGTATTTTGTTGGTGGCTTTTTTTCGAGGACAAATAGGTGGGTATACCGGCGACACCTTAGGGGCTGCTCAACAAGTGAGTGAGTTAACTTGTTATTTCATTCTGTTGATTTTAGGCATGCCATTATGATCCATTTAGTGTCGGGTGGTGCGCGAAGTGGTAAGAGTCGTTTTGCTGAATCGTTAGTGCAAGAGCTCAGTCTTGAGGGGGGGGATTGTGTTTATATTGCGACGGCTCAAGCGTTAGATGAAGAAATGTCGGTTAGAATTACTCAGTACAAAATGACGCGTCAAAAAAGCCCTCTTCGTTGGCTAAATATTGAGTGTCCTATTGCGTTGAGTCAGTGTTTAGTCGATCAGATGTCACATAATAAAATCATCTTGGTCGATTGTTTAACCTTGTGGCTAACGAATCAATTATTGCGTGATGAAGCCCATTGGTTACAACAAAAAGCTGATTTTTTAGCGACATTATCTCTGGTCTCTGGTCAATTGATTTTAGTGAGTAATGAAGTTGGTTCGGGGATTGTGCCGTTAGGTGAACTTAATCGACGTTTTATTGATGAAGCGGGCTGGTTACACCAAGATTAGCCAAACTTGCAGAACGGGTGACATTAGTGACCGCAGGGCTACCTCAACGCCTTAAATGTTGATGTTTACATGCTCCGTTTCTTATGATTACGTTATTGCACTTGTGATCCAAATTCAGGTTATTCAAAGTTCAGATTATCAAAGCCTAAGTGATTAAAGCTTAGATTATCCAAACTTAAGAGAAGTATTATGTGAATGAAATGACTCAAGCCTCGAAAGCTAAGATGTTAATGGTGCAGGGAACCACTTCTGATGCGGGTAAAAGCACTTTAGTGGCTGGATTATGTAGGGTCTTTGCCAGAAAAAATATTAATGTTGCCCCTTTTAAACCGCAAAATATGGCGTTAAACAGCGCGGTGACTTGTGATGGTGGCGAAATTGGTCGAGCACAAGCATTGCAAGCTTATGCTTGTGGACTCGAGCCGCATACGGATTTTAATCCTATTTTATTAAAGCCCAGTTCAAATACTCGTTCGCAAGTTATCGTTCAAGGAAAGGCACTGTTAGAATTAGAAGCACAAGCCTTTTTTGGTCCGGACAGTCAACGCTATAAAGCGATGGCGATGGAGGCTGTATTAGACTCTTTTTCACGCTTAAGAGCCCAGTATGAATGGATATTGATTGAAGGGGCTGGCAGTCCTGCTGAGATTAATTTGCGCGAAGGTGATATCGCTAATATGGGGTTTGCTGAAGCGGTCGATTGTCCAGTGATCATTATTGCGGATATTGATAAAGGTGGCGTGTTTGCACACTTGGTCGGAACCTTAGCTTTATTAAGTGAAAGTGAGCAAGCCAGGGTGAAAGGGTTTGTCATTAATCGTTTTCGAGGAGATATTAGCCTGTTGCAATCAGGCATTGATTGGCTTGAAGAGTATACCCATAAGCCAGTATTCGGGGTCTTACCTTATTTGCAAAATTTACATCTTGAAGCAGAGGATGCCATCAGCAGTACACCGGATAAATCCACTGTTTTCTTTAAAGTGTTGGTGTTAGTTTACCCAAGGATCAGTAACCATACGGACTTTGATCCCTTAAGGTTACATCCCAATATCGAATTTTCTTATGTATCGATACAAACACCTGCAGAAGAGTCTTCACTCCCTCAGGCTGATTTAATTATTTTGCCCGGCAGTAAGAATGTTCGTGATGATTTAGCGTGTTTAAAAAAGCAGGGGTGGGAGCGGCATATTAAGCAGCATTTACGCTATGGCGGCAAAGTATTAGGGATCTGCGGGGGTTATCAAATGCTAGGCCATGTGATTAGCGATCCTGATGGTGTCGAGGGCGAGAAAGGATGCAGTCTAGGGTTAAGTCTATTACCGATTGCAACAACATTGACCCAACGTAAAACATTAACCCAAGTGGCAGGATATATTCAATTATTAGCACAACGCGCTTTGATTAAAGGTTATGAGATCCATTGTGGCCATACCCGATTGTTAGAATCGGGGGTACAACCGATCTCTTTTTATGAGAAGGTTTTTTGTGAAGGACCGATTGATGAACAGCCTCTAGGTAAAGAGTCTCTTTGTCAGGAGGTCCTTAATAAAGGCACTTCATATGACATAATGGGGGCTGATACGTCCGCTGAGTTTATCAAAGAGGGGTTACTGTCTCATGATGGCCAAATTTTAGGGACCTATATCCATGGAGTTTTTGACAGCCCCGAAGCGGGTCAACTTTTACTTAAGTGGGCTGGAATGCGGGAGGTTAAACCCATTGATGTCAATGAAATTAAAGAGCAGCAGCTTGAAAGGCTTGCTAATGTATTAGAGCAGCACCTTGACTTAGCGGCCTTTGAGGCATTTTAATTTATTTTGCTTGTTGATGATCTGATAACATTTAGCCATCAACAGGCTTGGGTATATACAATGAAAGAAAATAATGAAACATCTCAGTCCAATATTGATGAGGTTAAAGCTGAGCGCCATAAGGCTAGGCAGCAGAAAGTGAAAGAAAGTGTGGACGCTAAGATTGCCAAAGCGCAAAAAGAGCAAGGTGTTTTACTGGTTTTAACGGGTAATGGTAAAGGGAAGTCGACATCGGGTTTTGGGACGGTTGCACGGTCGGTCGGCCATGGTAAAAAAGCTGCGGTAGTGCAATTCATTAAAGGAAATTGGGAATGTGGTGAACGGACCTTATTAGAGGGGGCTGGTGTTGAATTTCATGTTATGGGGACGGGCTTTACTTGGGAGAGCCAAGATAAAGAAAAAGATACTCAAGCGGCAAAACGTGCATGGGAGGCGGCTGAAATTTTATTGAACGATTCCAGTATCGATTTAGTGATGCTCGATGAGTTAACTTACATGGTGAGTTATCATTATTTAGAAGTAGAGCGAGTACTTGATGCGTTAAAAAATAGACCTTCGATGCAGCATGTTATTATCACGGGGAGAGCGTGTCATCGCAGTATTATTGAGTTGGCCGATACGGTGAGTGAGGTTCAGCCAATAAAGCATGCCTTTGAAGCAGGTGTGAAAGCACAACCTGGATTTGATTATTAATATAATGAAAAGGGCTCAAAAGCGAGCAGGGACTTTGATGAGGTTGTTGTCCGCATTGAGCTTACTGCTACTCTTGTCTAGCCATTGGGCTGCCGCATCAACCGCTAAGCCGTTAGTCAAGCAGCCAGCCAAACGGATCGTTGCGCTTTCTCCTCATGCGGTTGAGATGCTTTTTGCCATTGGTGCAGGTGATACGATTATTGCCACATCCGATAGCGCCGATTTTCCTGAAGAGGCGAAGGTTATTCCTAGAGTCGGCGGTTTTTATGGGATTCAAATTGAAAAAATTATCGAGCTTAACCCCGATCTAATTGTGACTTGGAAAGGGGGGAATAATGTCGAGACATTAGATCGGTTAACGTCACTGGGTTTTACGTTGGTCAATAGCGATCCTAAGACATTAGCCGATGTGGCTAGGGATCTGGAGCGCTTAGGTCAGTTGACTGGACATGAAGCGCAAGCGAATAAGCTGGCTAAAAATTATCGACAACAACTGAGCTTACTACGACAAGAAAATGCAGCTAAAGCCGATGTGAAGGTTTTTTATCAGTTATGGTCAACGCCTTTAATGACCGTGGCAAAAAATAGCTGGATACAACAAATTATAGATGTTTGCCATGGGCAAAATATTTTTTATGCTGCAGAGAATGAATACCCTCAAGTGAGTGTCGAGTCGGTTTTGCTCAAAGCGCCAGATGTTATTTTACAAAGCCAAGATGAAGGTAATATTATAGGTATCGATTGGTCCCCATGGCATGAAATACCCGCAGTAATCAATAAGCATATTTATCAACTCGATGCTGATTTATTACATCGCCCCTCACTCAGAACCTTATTAGGTATTAAGACTTTGTGTGACGTATTAGATGATGCTAGGAGCACAGAAAGTACATCGGTGGTGAATTAATGGCGTCATGAGAAATTCTATTGGTAATATGGCTACTTTTAAGAGAGCTGAAGCGCTTCGTTGAGTGATCTGTTGTATAAAATAAAAGAGCCGATGGCTCTTTTATTTTTGTACTAACCGTGTACTGAAATCACGCTATTACAGGCTGAAGCGAGTTATCGGGTTCCGTATACCACAATGGTTTTACCGTGGGCTTGGATAAGGTTTTGCTCTTCTAGCATTTTTAAAATGCGCCCAACGGTTTCTCGAGAGCAACCGACGATTTGACCGATTTCTTGACGAGTGATCTTGATTTGCATGCCATCGGGGTGCGTCATCGCATCAGGTTGTTTCGCTAAATGCAGTAGTGTTTGAGCAATACGGCCAGCGACATCTAAGAAAGCTAAATCGCCCACTTTTTGACTAGTACTGTGTAAACGATAGGCCATTTGGGCCGAGAGTTTCATGAGTATTTCGGGGTTAACTTGGATCAGTTGTCTGAATTTTTTGTATGATATTTCAGCAATCTCACAAGCTTGTTTTGCTCTCACCCAAGCGGTTCGTTCGGCTTGCTCTTCAAATAATCCGAGTTCGCCAATAAAATCTCCTTGATTTAAATAAGAGAGGATCATTTCCTTGCCTTCTTCGTCTTTGATTAAGACGGCGACAGAACCTTTAACGATATAGTAAAGGGTATCTGAACTTTCTCCTGCATGGATTAATGTACTCTTGGATGGATACTTATGAAGGTGACAATGTGATAAAAACCATTCTAAAGTTGGATCGGGTTTCGGTTTTCCAATCAGAGCCATGCCTAAATTCCTCGGCTGATTTAACATTAAATGATAGAAATATGTTATTTCGTCATCATACGTCAATTATTTGAGTAAAACATTGATTAAGGTCAAACTTTAATCTGCTTTAATACTCATGTAAGTCAGCATCATAACGATGTTATACCTGCTCATTCTAGCATGTTTTTCTTAGATGATGTTCCTTGAACTTCGTTATTTAAGGGAGTCTGAAATGCCTATTTTCGAGCAATATAGCCTGAAAGTATTAGCTTGAATGTCAATAGGTAAGAATGGTTAGGTGGGATTTCATACCTGAGATTGATGTTTCTTTTTTGTGAGGTTGTAATCTTTTATCAGGAAATCACCTTTTGATTGAGTGTTTAATATCCTAGAAAAACGTGAACATCAATCTATTTTGTAAAATTAAAAGAGAGTATCACAATGAAAAAATATCATTTTAGTAAGATTGCTATTCGTGAAATCATTTTTCTTATTATTTGCTTTTGCTTGATAGGCTCGGCATTTGCTATTGCTTGATAGGCACTGTATTTGTTATGTCTGAGAAGGATATTGTGGGCAGTGATCGTGAAATTAAAGGCAATATTGTTTTTCTAACGACTTTTGGGAGTCGGCTGAAGGGGGGGGTTATTGAGTTTATATGACTATACCGAGGCAGATATTCAATCGATGAGTTGGGAACTAGACCCAGAAACAATGAATTTAGCATTTTTTCTTTAGCGGCGGCAACGGGGACTCATTCGGGAGGTTATTGAATAAGTATCTGTTATTAAATTAAAATCACCCATGATGAGTTAGAGTTATAATGTAGTGCAGGCTAGTGCAGAGGGTCTGGAACAACTACTGAGAACAGTGATGGTACATTTTCCTTCTCGATGTAAGTTGCTCAGCGGGTATGTTGGCCCCTGAAGCGGTGACTTATGTTGAAGCTATAGCCAGCTATATCTGTGTGGGATTTAATACGCATTCAAAATATGATCATAAAATGATACAAGAATCGAGTATTCCCCTTAAGAGCCTCCCTTGAAGATACAAACGGACATACACGAACGAATGATGATGTGTTGGCTGTGCCTGTGATTCAACTGGCCTACTCACCTAAAGTTGTCGATGACGTTGAGGGCCAGATTGTCGATGTAATGAGTGTAGGCAAAGGAAAGAAAAGAAAGCTATGCAAGCAACGGAAGGTATATGTTCGTGTTTAGACATGATTATTGGGCATTCAATTTAAAAACCAGTCGTTACTCTGCGCCAGGTGCTTATACCATGAGCTTAGTTTCGGGTAATAATGATGAATATACGGTAACAACGTCATGTGTAAAGTCTTTCATTGTGAAGTAAATAATGTAGGGACAGGTGACAGTCTTCTGCTTTATGTTTAGCAATATCTAATGCATCTCTTCGCAAGTTTCATCTTGATGTTCAATTAAAAAGCCTATCTAATGACATGAGTTTGATTTTATTCAGTGATTATAAAATTAAGCACTCATTGATTGAAGCATTAAGGAGGTTTGTGGTGAGAAGTTGGTTGTGGATAACAAAGGCATTAGTGATCGGTTTATTGATGTTAAGTCAAAAAAGTACCTGATTACCGACAAGTCTCAGCCATAAGCTACTAAAACTGAACTATAGTTAAAGTAAGGCTTTGAGTGGATAAATGGTTATGGCTAAAAGTAAAGTTCAACACCAGTT
>NZ_JAKIKS010000112.1 GCF_023284005.1 Shewanella surugensis | reverse complement strand
ATTAATGATGGTGTTTAAACTGGCGCAATCAGCAGAAAAAAAGTGGTATCGCCTGCGAGGTTTTAAGCTGCTTGCTGATGTCATATCAGGTATTCAATTTAAAGATGGTGAACGGATCACTCAAGATCAAACAGAACATCACGATTCATTGATACACCACATTTGACAATAACTCGAAGTGCAAACCATCGACCCAGCTCACAACTTAGTGGATTAAAAAAATACCTACAAAAGTAAAAGTCCTATTCAAAGAAACCGACTGCTTTCATCTTTTGCTTTTAGATCCCCATCGAAGTTACCGAAATAAAGCATTGAAAATATCGTGAGTGTGAACATGGATGTTCACCTAGTTTTCGCGGGGCAGGACGCTCCATCGGAAACGGTAGAATATTTTCAATGAAGTATGAGGATAACAACTTCGCTAGGGGCGGCACAGGGTTCCAAGGGGGATTGCTGTTGATCCCCTTTGGTCCAGTGTGAGTGGAAACTCACGACCTTAGCCTCACCGCAGGTGATAAATGTAGATTCACTTCGTTGGCGTCATGGTGGATATTAGAGGGCGAAGGTCATAACCATGGCCTCTTTGAGCGACAAATATGGACATTTGGCTGGCCTTTAGACATGGAAGT
Source organism: Shewanella surugensis (assembly GCF_023284005.1). GTDB lineage: Bacteria > Pseudomonadota > Gammaproteobacteria > Enterobacterales > Shewanellaceae > Shewanella > Shewanella surugensis. The sequence continues at coordinate 17,508 of NZ_JAKIKS010000112.1, read as the reverse complement.
TGTTAGGACGAGCAGTCCTTCTTGCCCCGGTGTGAGTGGGAACTCACGACTTTCCATTAAGCGAAGCTTAATATCCAATAGCCCTATGTGAGTGCGAACTCACGATCTTAGCCTCACCGCAGGTGATTAAATAACACTCAATCACGATATTCCATTAAGCGAAGCTTAATATCTAATAGCCATAAGAAATGCAAACTAACCAGCCTATGAGATGACTCATTCGAAAACAATAATAATTGCCAAATTAACATTATGGCTCAATCAGGCATAAAAAAGCCGTACTTAACGGTACGGCTCTATTCAGGCTGAAGAATAATTAATCTAAAATCGATTAACCGATTTTCTCTAACCCACCCATATAAGAACGCAGGGCTTCTGGCACAGTAATGCTGCCATCGGCATTTTGGTAGTTTTCCAAAATGGCCACCAGCGTTCTGCCTACGGCCAATGCTGAGCCATTCAATGTATGCAGTAACGAAGGCTTCTTCGCGCCTTTAGCCTTGAAACGTGCTTGCATACGTCTGGCTTGGAAGTCTTGCGTGTTGCTGCAAGATGAAATTTCACGGTAGGTGTTTTGCGCCGGTAACCAGACTTCAATATCAAAGGTCTTACTGGCGGTAAAGCCCATATCACCGGTACAAAGAATAACAGTACGATAAGGTAGACCCAGCTTTTCCAGTACGATTTCAGCATGACGAGTCAACCCCTCAAGTGCCTGCATCGACTCTTCGGGTTTCACTAGCTGCACTAACTCGACTTTATCAAATTGATGTTGACGAATAAGACCGCGAGTATCACGTCCGTATGATCCCGCCTCACTTCTGAAGCAAGGCGTATGCGCCGTTAGCTTAATCGGTAAATCATCTTCATCAACAATGGTGTCACGGGCTAAATTGGTTAATGGCACTTCAGCAGTAGGGATGAGGCTTAAGCCTTGTCCTTCTTCAGTCGCTGGTTGGGTATGAAAGAGATCTTCACCAAATTTAGGTAACTGGCCAGTGCCAAGCAAGCTGTCATTGTTGACCAGTAATGGCACATAGGTTTCAGTATAGCCATGCTCGGTTGTGTGTAAGTCCAACATAAATTGAGCAATGGCGCGATTCATTCTTGCCATTTGGCCTTGCATGATAATAAAGCGAGAACCCGTAATTTTAACCGCACTTTTAAAATCGAGGCCACCCATTGCTTCGCCTAAATCCACATGATCTTTGATGTCAAAATCAAATTCACGTGGTGTTCCCCAACGACGAACTTCCACATTCTCACTTTCATCCGCGCCAACAGGCGCAGACTCATCGGGGACATTAGGCACGCTCATCGCAACCGCATGCAGCTCTTCTAATAATGCCGACAGCTGATGTTTTTTTGCATCAAGCTCATCACCTAACGCGCCCACTTGGGCCATAATAGGGGCAACGTCTTCCCCTTTTGCCTTGGCTTGACCAATGGACTTTGACATAGCGTTACGTGAGGCTTGCAGTTCTTCGGTGGCCACTTGAAGTACTTTACGCTTCTCTTCTAGTTTACCGAGACGGTCGACATCTAAAATAAACCCGCGAGTCGCTAAACGCTCTGCGGTCACTTCTAATTCATTTCGTAAAAATTTTGGATCTAACATGTTTTATTATCTTATTAATAGTTAAAAACGAGAAAAAACAAATTGTTGGCCTAAATATACAACAAACAAACAAATACCGATATTCAAAATAACATTTAAAATAGCTTTGGCGATGAAACCTTCTTGCAATAACAACAAGGTTTCATTAGAAAAAGTGGAAAAGGTGGTTAACGCCCCGAGTAACCCTACGCCAATCAATGCCTTCATCTCAGGACTCAGATGAGCTACCTGCCCTAAGGCATATACAACACCCATGGCAAATGACCCTATGATGTTAACCAACAGTGTACCAAAAGGGAAAGCAGTACCAAATAGCTGGAGCATCAATAGTGACAAACAATAGCGTAAAACCGCACCAACGGAGCCGCCTAAGGCCACTAATAACAAATTAGTCATAACGTTTAACCTGACTGTCTTTATCTAACGCTGCCAAACTCGTTAATTTATCTTGGATACGTTTTTCAAATCCCCGCTCAGTGGGATAATAAAACTGACTCTGCGCCAACGATTCTGGCAAATAACATTCCCCGTTAGCATAAGCATTAGGCTCATCGTGAGCGTAACGGTATCCTTCACCATAACCTAAATCTTGCATTAAGTTTGTTGGCGCATTGCGTAAATGTACCGGAACCGGTTCATGACCTGACTCTTTTGCCAGCGCCCTTGCCGCATTAAAGGCGGTATATACCGCATTACTTTTTGGCGCACAGGCTAAATAAATGACCGCTTGAGCAATGGCTCGCTCACCTTCTGCGGGCCCTACACGATGAAAACACTCCCACGCATTGACCGCCACCGACATGGCCATCGGATCAGCATTGCCCACATCTTCAGATGCAATGGCAAGTAAACGGCGCGCCACATACAAAGGATCGCAACCGCCTTCGAGCATACGACAATACCAATAAAGCGCCGCGTCAGGTGACGAGCCACGAATGGACTTATGCACCGCTGAAATCAAATCATAAAATTTATCACCGTTTTTATCAAAACCGGCTAATTGCTGACCGGCAACTTGAACAACCATCTCATCAGTGAAGCCCTCACCGTCATTGAGCATATCACTCATCAGCTCCATTAAATTGAGGGCTTTGCGTGCATCGCCATCACTGGCATTGGCTAATTTTTCCATCACCCCGGGTGACATCGTCAGCTGACGTTGACCTAAGCCTTTGTCTGCATCATTCAAGGCTTGAGTCACAATCGAGATGATTTCATCTTGGGTTAATGGCTTGATGACATAAACCCGCGCCCGTGATAACAGCGCGTTATTAATTTCAAATGAGGGGTTTTCGGTGGTGGCACCGACAAAAATAACCGTGCCATCTTCAATAAACGGTAAAAAAGCATCTTGCTGGCTTTTATTAAAACGGTGCACTTCATCGACAAACAACAAAGTGCGTTGCCCTCGAGACTGCGCGACGCTCTTGGCCAGTTCAATCGCATTGCGAATATCTTTGACTCCTGAGGTCACCGCTGAAATTCGCTCCACATGGGCATGAGTATAGTGAGCCACGAGTTCCGCCAAGGTGGTTTTGCCTGTTCCCGGCGGTCCCCAGAAGAGCATCGAATGAGCACGCCCCGCCTCTAGGGCTAAACGTAATGGTTTACCCTCACCCAGCAGATGCGCCTGTCCCACATATTCAGATAGCGTTTGAGGCCGCATTTTGGCCGCCAATGGCCTGAAATCCGGTGAAAAATCAAAATCTAGATTTGCCACGTTAATATCTTATTGAGCCGCATGTAAACGTTGATCGTCAACATCAACACCGTCGGGAAGAATAAAAGTAAACAAGCTCGACTCTGCTTTTGTCAGCGTAGTTTGATTCGATAAGCGAAATTGACTCACATTGCCTTGCTGATCATCCAGTACAATTTCGGTAAGTGATTGGCCATTAAAACACACTTCAACTGAGCTCATCGCAGCATCCACATTTAAGGGTTTAATGTTATAGCATTCACCCTGTTGCTTCACCTGATACTGTGACCAAGTCTTTTCATCTCGGTGAACTAATAAGGCAATGGGTGAGGCATTAATCGCTTGATTAACATCCATCACGGTGACTTCTTCAGCAAATGGATTATAAATCCACACATCACTGCCGTCGGCCACAATAAGCGATTCATCGGGCTCCGTTAAATGCCAATAAAAACGATTCGGAAAGGCCAAGGCTAATACGCCTTTACCGGTTTGAATCACTTTCTGATTCAGATCCGTCACCGTCTGACTAAAATTCGCTTTTAAATTATCTATTTGACTTAGTTTGCTTTTAAGTACCGCAGCATCATCTGCTTGTACACTCATACTCGAAAACATGAGTAAACTCACCAATGAACCACAAAGTGTCTTTCTCATAACCATCCCTAATACAACGGATTTATATCGACAATGATATAAATTCAAATGTTAATCAATCATCAATTTTTTCTTTCAATAACCAAGCACCTAAAAATCGCTCGGTGGCGGAGGCGCCAACACCTCGCGATTGCCATTATGCCCTTGCGCGCTCACCACCCCTTGCGCTTCCATTTGTTCTATGATCCTTGCGGCACGATTGTATCCGATCTTAAATTTTCGTTGTACACTGGAAATAGAGCCTCGTCTCGAATGTGTCACAAAGGCCACCGCCTCATCATAAAGTGCATCGGTGTCATCAGCATTTTCAGCCGCCTCTCCGGGTAATAACACCGGCTCCCCTTCTCCACCCCCCTGAATAATCGCCTCTATATATTGCGGCTTTCCTCTTGCATGCCAATCCGCGACCACCTTATGCACTTCATGATCATCAATAAAGGCGCCATGGACGCGAATGGGCACACTGGTACCCGGTGGAAGATACAGCATATCCCCCATCCCCAATAGCGTTTCGGCCCCTTGTTGATCTAAAATCGTTCTGGAGTCAATTCTTGAAGACACCTGAAAGGCCATTCGTGTGGGAATATTCGCCTTAATCAGTCCGGTGATCACATCAACAGACGGACGTTGTGTCGCTAAAATCAAATGGATCCCCGCCGCCCGCGCCTTTTGGGCAATACGTGCAATGAGTTCTTCCACTTTTTTACCCACAATCATCATCATGTCGGCAAATTCATCGACCACCACCACGATAGAAGGCAATTTCTCTAATTCTGGGGCTTCGGGCTCCATACTGTTAGAGGATTTCCACAACGGATCAATAAGGGGTTCTCCCTGTGCTTTCGCCTGCTTAATCTTCGCGTTATAACCTTTTAAATTTCTCACACCCAAAGCAGACATTAATTTATAACGGCGCTCCATTTCACCCACGCACCAGCGCAAGGCATTAGCCGCTTCTTTCATATCGGTCACGACTTCACACAATAAATGAGGAATGCCTTCATAAACAGAGAGCTCCAACATCTTAGGATCGATCATAATAAAACGCACATCATCAGGACCCGACTTATACAGCAGGCTGGTGATCATGACATTGACCCCCACAGACTTGCCTGAGCCCGTGGTACCGGCAACTAAAAGATGAGGCATTTTTCCCAAATCAACCACTACAGGCTCGCCGGCAATATCTTGTCCCAATACCATGCTCAGATGAGATTCATTATCTCTAAAGGCATGGCAATCGAGAACGTCCCGCATAAACACGGTTTCACGGTATTTATTCGGCAGCTCTAACCCCACATAAGCTTTACCTGGGATCACTTCAACTACACGCACACTTTCTGCCAACAACGAGCGCGCTAAGTCAGTCGATAAGTTCGATATTTTGGAGGCTTTGATCCCAGGAGCAAGATCCAACTCAAAACGGGTGATCACCGGACCAGGATAGACTCCCACGACTTTAGCAACAATGTTAAAATCCGCTAATTTAAGCTCAACCAACTTACCGACTTGCTCCAGCTCTTCTTGACTGATGGAGTTGGCTTTTCGATTAGGAATATCGAGCAAACTAATACACGGTAATGGGGTCATATCGACGACCTCACCCGCTTCATCTTGCCCAGGTAAAATGACGATCCCATCGACAATCTTTGCCTTATCGGTATTATTTTTCTTAACCGGTTTCGCTTTAGAGCTGACTTTTTCATTCACTCGACGGGCACTCGCCACTACGGCGCCTTCTGACATTTTAGTCTCGAAATCGATCACATCTTCATCAAACGTCTCCACACGGGTCGTTGACGCTGACTGAAAGTCACTCACATTAGTATAAGATGACAGTTCCGGTTCGATACGCCCTTCGGCGTTGTCCGCTATTTCTTCATCAAACTCTTCTTGCTCAAGCGCTTGTTTTTGTGCTTGTCCAAGACGCCTTTTTTCCTTAAAATTCTCAACCAAAGACATAAAACCTTGAGTATCTTGGGTATCTCTACTTTCTCTGTTACTGTCTCTATCTAAGCGCTTCGCTTTTATTCTTGCAGGGGAACGGATTAAATAAACACAAAAACGGATCGTCATTGACCCTAATATATCAATCAAGTTTAACCAACTGATCCCCGTTAACAGTGTTAGGCCTGCACAAACAAAACAGAGTAATAGTAAGGTGGTGCCTAATTGATTAAAATAAGGCAGCATCGCCGCGGCAATCACATCCCCAATGACACCGCCAGCCGAATAATCATAAATATCCTTCGCATTCATGCTTTCGAGTGCACCTAAGCTCAATACAACTAATAAAAAGCCCACCAATCTTAACCCAACCGAAAAGTAATCCACTTCCAGTAATTTATGGGTGCGCTTAAAAAGCAACCACCCCGTGGCGGCAATAATTATGGGGATAACATAAGCGGTATAACCAAAGAAATACAATAAAACATCGGCAATCCAAGCACCGACAGCTCCGGTCACATTATCAATGCTGCCATCAAAATTAGATTGACTCCAACCGGGATCAGATGAATGAAAACTGCTCAGTGCCAATAAAACAAAAGTGGCTACCATGCAGCAAAGGATCAGACTTCCTTCAAGAAGTCGTTGTACGCCAGAGAGTGTCTTAACACTTTTATCCTTAAACAAACTAAAACCTTTGCTAAAAAATCAAATCATAATGACTCTAACAATACCAGAAATAAGCTGAATGTGCAGTGTCAGACTCCGCTTTTTAATCATTCTGATTTTTTGACTAACCAGTCATTTTTAATAAAAAATAAGTAACATTTTGTATCATTTGGATTTATGCACAAAAAAAGAGCCTTCCGGCTCTTTTTACAGCATATTTTCGCGTTACGTGCCACTCATGATATTAATGGCCACGCGATTCGTTTGCTTCACTTCTTCCATAACTACGTAGGTTCGAGTATCTGAAACCGAGGGTAGATGCAGCAATGTTTCTCCTAGTAATCTTCTATAAGCTGACATGTCAGACACTCGTGTCTTCAATAAGTAATCGAAATCTCCTGAAACCAAATGACATTCTTGAATATCATCAAGGAGTTGAACTGCGCGATTAAACTTATCAAACACTTCAGAACTGTCTCTGTTTAATGTGATTTCAACAAAAACCAATAAAGATGCACCGATATGATGCGGATTGATTAGCGCTGTATAACCGTTAATATAGCCTTGTTTTTCTAGCCTTTTTACCCTTTCAAGACAAGGAGTTGGACTTAAACCCACTCGCTTTGAAAGTTCGACATTTGAAATACGTCCATCAATTTGTAGTTCGTTGAGTATATTTCTATCGATTCTATCTAAGTCTTTTATCGGACTTTTTTTATTATTTACCATATTATTAACCTTAAATTAGCAGCAAAACAATACAACACACTGCAAATGGTCCATCTTTAGTAGCATAAACTACCGTAGGAGTAATATACTAGCTTCACTGAAATATAACAATTCAGACTTCCCTTCAATCACTATCACGCCCTATGTAAATGGGTGTTTATGCAATTTGAGGCTTAAAGATGATAATTGGTGTTCCTAAAGAAATCAAAAACCATGAATATCGTGTTGGTATGGTTCCATCCAGTGTTCATGAACTAAAACTAAAAGGACATGATGTTTTTATCGAGACTAATGCCGGTTTAGGTGTCGGTTTTTCCGATCAAGATTACAGTAATGTCGGGGCGACAATCCTTAACACAGCTAACGAAATTTTCGACATCGCAGAAATGATCGTTAAAGTGAAAGAGCCTCAAGCCATTGAACGAGCGATGTTAAAACCCGATCAATTGTTATTCACCTATCTACATCTTGCACCTGATTTACCCCAAACCCAAGATTTAATTGATAGCCAAGCCGTTTGTATTGCTTATGAAACCGTCACCGACGATCGGGGCACCTTACCTTTATTGGCGCCAATGTCAGAAGTCGCTGGACGTATGTCTATTCAAGCTGGCGCCATGGCATTAGAAAAATCCCGCGGCGGCCTGGGTATGTTACTTGGCGGCGTACCGGGAGTTGAACCCGCTAAAGTGGTCATTATTGGCGGTGGCATGGTCGGCACCAATGCGGCTCAAATGGCCGTTGGGCTCGGTGCAGATGTTGTGGTTCTTGATCGTAACATCGATACTTTACGCCGTTTAAATGTTCAGTTTGATAATAAAATCAAAGCCATTTATTCAACCGCCAGTACCATCGAAAAATACGTCCTAGAAGCTGATCTGGTCATTGGCGGCGTATTAGTCCCTGGCGCTGCCGCCCCAAAACTGGTCACCAAAGATCACATTAAGCGAATGAAGAGTGGCGCCGCCATCGTTGATGTGGCCATTGATCAAGGCGGTTGTATTGAAACCTCTCATGCAACAACCCATGAAGATCCCACTTACATCGTTGATGATGTGGTTCACTACTGCGTGGCTAATATGCCGGGCGCCGTCGCGCGTACTTCCACGTTTGCCTTAAACAATGCAACCTTACCTTATATTATTAAGCTTGCTGATTTGGGCTATAAAAAAGCCTTACAGCAGGATAAGCATCTGCGTAATGGACTGAACGTGATGCACGGTAAAATCACCTGCGCCGAAGTCGCTGAAGCCCTTGATTTAGCCTATGTAGACCCATTACTTTTACTCGTATAAAAATAAGTGTCTATTTGAATAAATAAGCTTTATCTACAAAAAAAGGAAGCTTCGGCTTCCTTTTTTATCCACCCGGTCTTACAAGCGTTTAACCCTCATTGATTTTTTCGATTAACCCAATCTAGAATAATCTTCTTCCATCGCTTTACCCTGAGAGCGTAATTCCCTACAATCCCTTCCAACGCGTAAAGGAATGGAGAAAGTAATGACCCAAGCTAGACACTGTAATTTACTTATTTTGGGTTCAGGCCCCGCAGGCTATACCGCTGCAGTTTATGCTGCACGCGCAAACCTAAAGCCTGTTATGATCACGGGCATGCAGCAAGGTGGGCAACTCACCACGACCACAGAAGTTGAAAATTGGCCGGGTGATGCCAATAATTTAACTGGTCCAGCGCTCATGGAGCGTATGCAAGCACATGCAGAAAAGTTTGATACTGAGATTATTTTTGACCACATCAATGAGGTCGATCTCAATGTTCGCCCTTTCAGATTAAAAGGCGATAATGGTGAATTCACCTGTGATGCCCTTATCATTACCACAGGCGCATCGGCTAAATATCTGGGCTTACCGTCTGAAGAAGCCTTTAAAGGAAGAGGTGTCTCTGCTTGTGCCACTTGTGATGGTTTCTTTTATCGAAATCAAAAAGTCGCTGTGGTTGGCGGGGGGAATACGGCTGTAGAAGAAGCCTTATATTTAAGTAATATTGCTTCAGAGGTTCATTTAATTCATCGCCGTGATACTTTTCGCTCAGAGAAAATTTTAATTGGTCGTCTGATGGATAAAGTGGCTAATGGCAATATCATTCTTCACCTCGATCAAACGATGGATGAAGTGGTCGGCGATGCCATGGGCGTTACTGGCCTTAAAATGAAGAGTACTAAAGATGACAGCATGACAGACTTAGCCGTTGCTGGGGTTTTTGTTGCCATCGGTCACAGTCCAAACACCCAAATGTTTGAAGGCCAATTAGACATGAGCTATGGCTACTTGAAAGTCGAAAGTGGACTGCAAGGTAATGCCACCCAAACCAGTATTGAAGGCGTGTTTGCGGCAGGTGATGTCATGGATCAACACTATCGCCAAGCCATTACTTCAGCTGGAACAGGCTGTATGGCGGCACTAGATGCCGAACGTTACTTGGATGCAAAAGGCTAAATTCCCGTAGCCAAGACCTTAGAATAGAGACAAAAAATAGCAGGGATCGCCTGCTATTTTTTATCTACACTGACGGATGTTATTAAATACGTCTTAATACTTAAGCCGTTAACGCCAGATTTTCTTGTTTTTCTAAATAGGTTTGTGCGACAGACTCTAAAATTTGTCCGGTTAAAAATAGCGTCGTTTTAGCCACTTGTATCACATCACGCTTTTCTTTATCCGTGACCACCCACTCTTCAATCGCATCATTTACATCTTGGGCATGTTTAATATCAATCACCGCATGGGCCACAAAAAAGCTCAATTGCTTATCAGTCAATTTCAACACATTACGGCAAGCATCTAATAAACCGCCTAAATGCTCATAACTGTCTTCGGCCCAAAAACTATAACCTAATCTGGGGATCACCCCTCCTCGAATAGCCACACTATGTAAATAACCATTCAGTGCTTCTGTGGCAGGTAAAGGTGGCGTATCAAAGACACTCAAGTCAACGCCCATAGAACCAAGATCCCTCACCACCATATTTTCATGACCCAACTCTTCTAGCGCATGGCGCATGGCAAAACGCAGTAAACCCACTTTCTTATGATCTTCAGGAAAAGTCGCGGCGGCCTGGTTGATCGCATTATTCTTTGTATAGTGAAAAACTTGCACCATCGCATCGATATACAGTTCTGTCGTTATCGCTTCATTCGCTAAACGAAAAAAAGTACCCGCTTTTATTTTCCCCCATTCTTTATCGCATATTTCAGCCAGTTCATTGATAAATGACATAATCCCTATTCCTTAAATTTTGTATAATGTTAATCATTAAAGTTTTAAAAAAGACTTTAAAAAGAAAACTAATCGAGAAACAACGGTCAAGCCTTCGACTGAATCCCAATGCTCAGCCAATTGGCCATCTTGCAATTTATAAATATCGACACATTTTATTTTCACCGTAAACAAACGATTGGAGGCCCAATGAGTCGCATGCAAACACACTAAGTCCTTATCAGCAAAAACCAATTCCACATCGGTACCCGATTGCTTAAACTTCTGATAAAAGGTTTTAAAATAAGCTTTAAAATTTTCTCTGCCATTGTCAACAAATTGGCTGTGATTAATATAATCCACTCTCATTAGTTGATTACAAGACTCAACCGTTCTTTGAGTAAAAACAGCATCATAAAATGTCAGTACCGTTTCAATATTCTTTTTAGATATCGCTTCGTTGCTCCCGTCGAAATGGGTTTCTTCTTTTATTGCTGTGAGCATATGATTAACTCCATTTGTCATTCATCATCACGTTCTTAATACTGTCATAAAGCGATAAATGCGGCTCTTTAGGTATCGCTAATAATTGAGAAAGTCCCATCAATATATCTGACTTGTACAACTCATATTGTTCGTTTTCTCGCTCTTTTATCGTAAAAGTAATCACATCACTACCAAAATTAGCCGCTTGTCTTTTCAACTGTGGTTTTGAATAAGTAATATATTTGCTTCTATTTATACTCATCCCCACTAAAATACCCGAAACCACATTTAATGCATGGGCAACGCCTTTACCCAGTCCATAATCACTGTTCACTGCCAGTCTAGAAAACTCAATATAAGTGTCTTGGTAGTCGTCGCCTAAAAACTGACACAAATCTTCATGTTCAATAAATTTAGACACCTCAAACGGATACGTTGCAATACGTTGGGTACCAATGATTTCTCCTTGATAATAGCAAGCAAAAAGATAAGATGAATAATCTTTTTCATCAATATAATAATCTTTATCATAAAATTGACTGAAATAACTCGCGTGTTTTTTATAAATTATTTTTCGCGCTTCAGATAACAAATATAAATCATTGTTATTGACAACTTGTCGAATAGTAACTTTATCTTTACCTATAAACTTTTGAGTCAACACATCCGTATATTGATATAGCTTGTCTAATTCAGAATTGATTAGGTTTAAATTAACAGCGTCATAAACCTCATCATTTTCACACGTTTCTATTGCTATATTCATAACATTTTCCCTGTTCCATGAAATATCAATACCGCAGAAAAATCTATCGAAGTCTTTGACACAATACAATTGCATTTTGTCTTATCAATATGGATATTTGTCACGTGTAAAATAAACCTTACAGACAATCCTCACTCTTCATCCCGCTTGTTACTTCCATACATCGACACAACAAGTTAAAATAAAATCATTAAAAACAATTAAATAATGAATTTGCAATTGATTTGGTTCACTCATAGAAAACACTTACATTTTGCATTGTTATCTTTTTACAGAAAGTGATTAATAATATTTAATTAAAAAAACAAAAATCCTTATCATTTTTTAATTGAGTTATCATTTTAAATTGCTACATTACCAATGTGAAATATTAATGGAGACTATAATCATGAAATGCGTTTTATGTGAAATAAACAATAATCAGATCGATTGCTTTAGTATTTATAAAGATACACATTGCCATGCTATTTTAGATAAATTCAAGTTAAACTGCGGTCATGTTTTAATTTTAAGCCAAAGCCATAAACAATCCATTACTGAATTAACTAACATAGAAAGACAGCACTTAATGAATATGGCGAGCAACGTGAGCCTAGCAATGAAAAAGGCAAACCATAAAATTAAAGACATCCACTTTTTAATTAATGACGGTCCAGGTGCTTACCAACACATTCCACATGTTCACTTACATTTAATCCCAAGGTATCAATTTGACACTCTTTATTTACTTTTTAATATATTGACACGTTTCATTAACCCTCTAAATTACCTGAAAAATAAAAAAATGCAGCATTCGGCAGAGAAAATATCCCATTATTTGACTCATAGATAAATCATTGAGACAAATTACCAATAATGTGTTCCAAATTGCCGTTCTTTTTAGGAGACTTCTTACATAAGATTTAATACATATTATCATGACCGCTAGAGTTGATAGAATGAAACATAATGAAATCATCACAGCAAAACAAATAATACTCAAATTACCGAACATTTTATTTAAGCTACCTCGTATTATAAAAGGCCTCAAAGTCGCCGATGCTAGAAATAAAAAAAAGCCGGTTGGGCTCGGCCTTTGTGTTGAAAAATCAGCAAAGAAAAATCCACAAGGTTTTGCTATCCGTTATCAAGAACGCAATATTACTTATCAGGTCTTTAATGAGTGGAGTAATAAAATCGCCCGCACCTTACTCAGTCATGATCTTCAAAAAGGCGATTGCGTCGCCATTATGGTAGAAAATAGGCCGGAGCTATTAGCCACCGTGGCTGCTTGTGCCAAAATAGGCGTCATTAGCGCCATGATCAATACCAGTCAGAAAGGAAAAATACTCGTTCATAGCCTTACCATTGTTAAGCCTAAATTAATCGTGGTCGGTGAAGAATGCTATGAAGCTTATGAAGCTATCCGCGATCACATTGATATACCTTGTACCCATCATTTTTATTTGGCCGATACGGATACCTTGACAAAAATAGGCCATGCGCCAATGCATTGGAAAAACTTAGCTTTGATCATTCAGTCGCAATCTGGAAAAAGGTTACCCCAAGTGAATCACATCTATTGTGACGATCCTTGTTTCTATGTCTACACCTCTGGAACCACCGGATTACCTAAAGCCGTTATTTTTAATCACGGCCGCTTTATGAAAGCCTATGGCACCTTTGGACACGCCACCGTCGGGTTAACCGTCAAAGATTCTATGTATGTGCCCCTTCCCTTCTATCATTCGACAGCCATGGCCATTTGCTGGGGCTCTATCCTTGCGGGGAATGCCACTCTCATTATGGCAAGAAAATTCAGTGTCTCCCGTTTTTGGCAAGATATTCGTTATTATGAAGCCACCGCTTTTGGTTATATCGGTGAGCTTTGTCGTTACTTAATAGAGCAAGTTCCCACTCAAGATGATGCGGATCATCAAATCAAAATAATGTTGGGCAATGGCCTCAGGCCTTCCATATGGAAGGCCTTTAAACAACGCTTCGATGTCGATAGAGTGTGTGAATTTTATGCCTCTAGCGAAGGTAACATCGGCTTCAGTAATGTGTTCAACTTCGATAATACCGTCGGATTTGCCCCTTATAAATACGCACTCATTGAATACGATAAAGAGAGAGAGCAACCCATAAAAAACGCAGCCGGTTTTTTAACAACAGTCGCTAAAGGACAAAGCGGATTACTTTTAGGTGAGATCAGTGATAAATCCCCTTTCCACGGATATACCGACAGTAAAAAAACCCAACTCACGGTATTACGAAACGTCTTTAAAACAGGTGATGCTTGGTTTAATACTGGGGATTTAATGCGAGATATGGGCTTTAAACATGCACAATTTGTTGACCGTATTGGTGATACTTTTCGTTGGAAAGGTGAAAATGTCTCCACCACAGAGATTGAAATGCTCATCGATGACATAGAGGAGGTGAGTGAATCTGTCGTCTATGGTGTCGAGATCCCCAATACGGATGGCAGAGCAGGAATGGCACAAATACGATTAACCTGTGACATTGCTGATTTTAATTTTTCAACGTTTTATCGTAATTTAAAAAATACGGTCCCCCAATACGCCATCCCTATTTTTATCAGTTTAAGCAAGGGGATCGATATTACTGGTACCTTTAAACATAAGAAATCAGCACTCAAAGAAATTGGCTTTAACATCGAAAAATCCGACAACCCCATTTACGTATTATTACCCAATACCGAAACTTATCAACCATTATGCTCAAAATTACAGCATCATATCCATCAAGGAAAATATCGTTATTAGTTCATAAACGGCTCGCGTAGACGTGGTTACGAAGAACACGTCTACGCATCCTGAAATGCATGACTGTCAGTCGCCTGTTACCATAAATGTTGTTCTACCAGCTCGTCAGCAGTTTGAGCCTGTAGCGCTAATCTAAACGCCTTGGGTGTGGTATTAAACCAAGATTTAAAAGCACGATAGAAAGAGCTCGAGTCCTTAAAACCCAATAATCCCCCAATGCTTTCCACACTTTGGCTCTTATCCAACAAATATCCCATTACTTTTTCTTTTCTCACATCACTGAGAATAAGTTTAAAACTCGAGTCTTCTTTGCTCAATTTTCGGTGCAATGTCTGCCGACTCATGTTTAATCTCTGCGCCACAATATCCGATGAACACGCATCACAATGTAATTTCTGGCTAATAATCAACGTCACTTTTTCTTTAATCGATGCGTCAATAAACAGTACTTTAATTTTATGTTCGATACGTTTCACTAATATTTCTTTAATATAAGCACTCGCCGTTTTGATTTTTAAATCTGCAACACTATTGGGAATATCAAGAAACGTTTCTTTTTGATTAAATTTAAGTTTCGCACCGAAAATAGAAATGTATTCAGTAAAATAAGACACCTTATTATACTTAAAACTGGCTTTTAGTAAGGTGAATTTATCTTGGGTTAAGTACCTTGCCCAAGTCACCATGGCGCTTAAACTTCGCTCTGTTGATATTTGAGTATATTCATAATCATAGTCTGTCAAATAGAGAATTCTCAGCCCCCATTCATATTCAATGACATCAATTTTCTCACATTGATTCATTAAGACGATATATTTTTTATATAAATAAACCGCTTCCCTTAAATCCTCAGCAACAGACAATAAATGAGACAGTACCCCTTGCGCATTAGGGTTAATCTGTGTTCCCACCACAAAACCAATATTTTCAATGCTTGAAGCACTTTTCCCTAACGCCCATAATTGTTTTTCAAAGGCTAAAGGGACGCGCTTTTCAACACCCATCAAATCTTGGCGTCTAAAATTCAACTGACAACAATTCCGTTGAGTTAACACTTGATGACAAGACAATACATCGTACAAATCCAATACTGCGGCAGCGGATACCGTTGGGAAAGAAGTCAGGCCAAGTTCCATATGTCGTTCTCCATAACCAATAAACCATCTTAAAACCAGAATAAACAGCATTTTGCTTCTAAGCAAGTCATAATATTAACCTCTACGAGTGTGAAAACAATATAGTGAAAACAATATAGTGAAAACGACATAAACACTTATGTTCCCCTCAGCAAAATTTCTTAAAAACCGCAATATTATAGTCAATTGTTAGCAAGCCCTGTATTATGCGCCCCATAAATGAACCATGAAGACAAAGATCATATGACTCAGTTAAGTAAACCTACCGGTAACGCCTTATTAGAAAACGCTCAAAACCATATGCCATTAGGGGTGGCTGATAGTTACCGCTATTGGGGAGAAAACAATACTGTTTTTGTCAAACACACTCAAGGCTGCACGATTACCGATGAAGATGGGCAAGAATTTGTCGATTTTCGCTTAGCCTACGGTCCCATTATATTAGGTTACCGAGACACTCGGGTTGATCAGGCCGTCATTAAAACCATTACTGAATGTGGCACCATTTCAGGCTTTTCGACTGCCCTTGATGCTGAAGTCATTGCCTTAATCAAACAGATGTGCCCCAATATTGAAAAAATGCGCTTTGCCAACTCAGGAACAGAAGCCGTGATCGGCGCTGTACGAACGGCAAGAGGGTTTACTGGACGCAATAAAATCGTGGTAGTTGAAGGCGGTTTTCACGGTTTATACGATGAAATGATGTGGAAATCTGATGTCGATAACTGGGATAGTAGTACTCAAAATGCCCCGCAAATCACCTCATTTGGAACTGGGATCCCTGAAGCCAGCCGTGAACACCTTGAAACGGTTCCCTTAAATGATTTTGCCGCTATCGATGCCGTTTTTAAGCGTGTTGGTGATGATATTGCCGCCATTGTCATTGAACCTATTTTAGGCAATTGTGGCAGCATCGCCTCATCGCAAGCTTACATGCAAAAGCTGCGTGATATGTGCAACACTCATGGTAGTTTATTGATCATGGATGAGGTCAAAACAGGTTTTCGCGTCGCCAAAGGCGGCGCACAATCGCTTTACGGTATCCATGCCGATTTAACCACTTATGCTAAAGCCATGGGCAATGGTTATCCCGTCGCCGCTTTTGGTGGCCGCGGCGATGTGATGGATATCATTAGTTTCAGCAAAAAAGGCGTCACTCATGGTGGGACTTATACTGCTAATATGATTGCCTTAAGTGCGGCAAAAGCCACCTTGACCTTACTGAATGAAACCGATGCTTATGCCAGTATTAATCAAGCTGGGGCCGATATTCAAGCGCTATTATCTCGCGTATTCACTAAATATGGTATAGCACACCAGTTTGCTGGCCCAGATTCGATGTTTGGGGTTCACTTTGGCGATGAAGTGCCTCAAAACTACCGTGATTGGAAAAAAACTGACAGTGGTTTATATACCCAGTTCGCCCATAATTTAATCAAGCTTGGCGTCATGTTAGAGCCTGATTCACGTGAACCTTGGTTTATTTGTGAAGCCCATAAAAATGTCGATCTTGCTTGGCTTGAAGCCACGGCTGATCGCGCTATGGCAGAAGCATTAAATACGCCCGCTTAATGCTCCCATGCAATAAATGATAAAACGGCTCACTTTTTAAGCGATCCGTTTTTTGTTTATCGTAAATGATGTTGTCACATAAGCACTTTTACCAAATCCGCTTACCCAACATACAGCGTCAACACCCATACATAATGTAACCGTCCGAGCAAGTACATCTTCAACTGCGTTCATTGATCCCTTATTTTAACGTCTGACTATCACATCAGGAGTTAACATGACTAAACGTTCTCATGAAGAGTGGATT
>NZ_JAKIKS010000111.1 GCF_023284005.1 Shewanella surugensis | reverse complement strand
CAGTTCCGTAGAGTGGCTACGCGCTATGAGAGAAAGGCTAAGTACTATTTAGGGACGCTTCAATTAGCTGCTTCTATGATTTGGTTAGCGTAATTGTCAACGCCCCCTAGGTAAAGTTGGCATGAAGCAACATTTAAAACAAATATTTGATGCGACTTTACCGGAGAGGCATGCGGTTATTATTATGGATAGAGCCAGCTGGTATATGGGATATATCGCCGATGAGTTTGATAATTTGACTATTTTAGCGCTTCCACCTTATTCACCAGAATTAAATCCAATGGAACAAGTATGGCAATACCTAAGACAAAGAGAGCTGGCAAATCGTTGTTTCTATAGATATGAGGGTATTGTTGAGCAAGTATCAAGGGCTTGGAATGTGTTTAGGTTAAATACGGACAGAGTTAAAGCGATAGCAAGCCGAAGCTGATCACTTAATAAGTGGGATTGGTATGATATATATTTTATTTGTTCATATTAAGATTCCTCTTCGGAGTGTAAGAGTTGTCTCTGGGTGATTTTTTCATTTTTTTCCAAATACCATAAGGTTAAATTATTTCCCCAACAGCAGCCTGTATCGAGTGCTTTGAGCTGTGAGGAGGGTACATCCCCCATTAGGGCGGCCCAATGGCCAAATACGAGAGTATATTGAGTTGGTAAAGAGGATTGATGTGTAAACCATGGGCTTAAATTAGCCTGGGTATTCATTTGTGGTGATAATTTTTCACTGAAATTCAAACGTTGATCAGGATAGAGGTAACGCATGCGAGTCAGGGCATTAATGGTATAAATGGCTTGCTCATTTTGAGTCAGGCTTGTTTGCCATTGGTTTATATCATTGCGATACATGCTTTTTATCAGCTTGAGGTAATCAGGTGCGGACAATTGTTTGTTAACCGCTTGGGTTTGGGCTTGTAGTGTTGCAAGTGACCACTGAGGTGGAACGCCAGCATGAGTCATTATAATACGATGTTCGGTATCTATTTGACATAAAGGCTGCTCCCTAAGCCAATCAATCAATAAGTTGATATCATTGGCTGCCAGTAAGGAAGTGAGATTGTCTTTTGGGTTCGGGGTATGGAAGCCTGCATGAACGGATAATAAATGGAGATCATGATTACCCAGTACGATTTTAGCAGAACCTGCTAATGATTTGACAAACCTGAGTGTTTCTAGTGACTTTGGGCCTCTTGCTATTAAGTCACCCACTAGCCACAATGTATCTTTGGATAGATTAAAGTCTACTTTCGCTAATAATAGCATTAATTCGTCAAAACACCCTTGGATATCCCCAATGAAATAATTAGCCATGTTTAGTGAATAAGCCCTGGTATAGCTAGACGAAAGATAGGAATAATCGCTTTAAATTCGCCCTCATCATGGGTCAACATATTATAGTGACCGGTCATAAAACCCATCGGTGTTTTCAGCATAGTGCCGCTAGTATATTGATATGCGGCTTTAGGTTTTATTGTGGGGGTTTTACCGATAACCCCATCTCCGTGTACTTCATGATGTTGACCATCTCCGTCAGTGATATGCCAATAACGACTTTTTAATGTGACGTCTTTATTGCCTAAATTAGTGATCTTAACGGTATAACTGAATAAGAATTTTTCTTCCTCAGGAGAAGATTGCTCTTCTATATATTTAGTGGTCACCTCAATATTAATGGAGGAGCTCTGTGTGGTCATAAATACCCCAAACGCGAGTGTTAAAGTCAGAGGCGATTTTTCGCCTCCTGTGATTATTTCTTATTACAGAGTAAATTCGCTAGCGCAACGTACTCTTCGACGCTGATTTGTTCTGGTCTGCGTGTTGAGTCTATGCCTAGCAGCTCAAAATCAGCGTCCGAGATGATCTGTTTTAAGTTATTTCTGAGTGTTTTCCGACGCATATTAAAGGCGGTCATGGTGAGATGACGGAGAACTTCAACATCTTGACATGGAAATGGTTTCGTTTTAAAAGGAACCAGTCTGACAACGGCTGAATCAACCTTAGGCGCGGGTGTAAAGGATCCTGGGGGCACTTCGAGTACTGGCATTATTTGACAGAAGTATTGGGCCATGACAGTTAAACGTCCATACGCTTTTGTACCAGGACTTGCTGATAATCTTAATACGACTTCTTTTTGCAACATGAAGTGCATATTTTTGATATATTGCGAAAATTCAAATAAATGAAACATCAAAGGGGTGGAAATATTATAAGGTAGATTGCCAAATACTTTTAATTGTTTATCGCTTTGTACCAGCTGACTAAAGTCAAATTTTAAGGCATCACCTTGATGAATGACAAGTTTATGCTTTAACGTTGGGTGAGACTTTAATCGCTCAACAAGATCTCTATCAAGCTCAACAACTGTTAGTTTTTCAATGCCATCGGCTACAGGCTCGGTTAATGCACCAAGACCGGGGCCAATTTCGACCATGATATGCTCATTATCGGGTGAAATGGCGCCCACGATACTATTAATGATATTTTGGTCAGTTAAAAAGTTTTGCCCAAAACGTTTTCTGGCTGTATGGCCTAAATGTACTTTATTACTCATGAATTTTGTTTATTTACTTGTTTTTTGTAGCCAGTTCTATGGCGGTATTAAGGGCGCAGATAAAACTACCTGTATCGGCTTTACCTGTTCCAGCGAGTTCTAAGGCGGTGCCATGATCAACGGATGTGCGGATATAGGGAAGGCCTAAAGTAATATTGACTGAGTTGCCAAATCCCATTGATTTGAGAACGGGTAAACCTTGATCATGATACATGGCTAACACCACATCAGCATCATCAAGGTATTTTGCTTGAAATAAGGTGTCAGCGGGTAATGGGCCGACAATATCAATACCTTCTTCTCTAAGTTCATTTAACGCCGGAATAATGGTGTCGATTTCTTCTCGGCCTAGATGGCCATCTTCACCTGCATGGGGATTGAGTCCACAGACATAAATTCTTGGGCTAATTAATGCAAATTTGTTAATTAAATCTTGATGTAAGATTTTGATAATTTGATGTAATCGGTCTCGAGTAATGGCTTTTGCGACATAGGCTAAAGGAATATGTGTTGTCACTAAGGCGACGTGTAATCCTGGCGCTGAGAGCATCATGACCACATCTTGGCAGTTAGCTTGGTGAGCAAAAAATTCAGTATGGCCGCTAAAAGGAATACCTGATTGGTTAATAATGCCTTTATGGACAGGACCAGTGACAATAGCATCAAACTCACCACTCATGTTTTTTTCACCAGCGTAGTTTAGTGTATCAATAACATAATGGCTATTCGCTTCATTAAGTTCGCCGCATGTCGATGTTTCAACGAGTGGGAAAGGTGTGATGGTTAGCGTGCCTGCTGCTTGTGCTTTGGGAGCGAGATTGGGCTGGTAAGGACGCAATTTGAGCGGGAGTCCAATTTTTTTCGCTCGAGAGGTTAATAAATCAGGATCGGCACACACAACAAGCTCAGCAGGCCAAGCCTGCTGAGCGAGTTGAATAACTAATTCTGGTCCCACTCCGGCAGGTTCACCGGGAGTGATAGCGATTCGCTTAATCGTCAATATGATTAACCTCGATTGTTTTTTGGTTCAAATACTTCAATGTAGGCCTCTGCTCTCATTTCGTCTAACCAATTTTGCAGTTCTTCATTAAACTTGCGGCGAAAAATGAGTTGATGGGCGCGATTGGTATTAAATTGATCGGTTGCATCTGTTTTACGTCGTTTTTCTAATTGGACTATATGCCAACCATGACTAGAGCGGAAAGGCTCGCTAATTTCACCGACTTTTAAACTGGCTAGTTCTTGAGCAAAGGCGGGGACATAAATTTTAGGATCAGCCCAGCCTAATTCACCGCCTTTAACACTTGAGCCAGGATCTTCTGAGTATTGTCTAGCAAGATCTTCAAATTTTGCTTTTCCTGAGCGGATTTGTCCCCGAAATTTTTCGAGCATGGCTTTCGCTCTCTCTTCCGATAAAATAGGAGATGGCTTGATCAGAATATGGCGTGATTTAACTTCATCAACTTCTTTTGTTTCCATACCTCTGATATCCATGACCTTAATAATATGGAAGCCAGATGGACTCTTAATTGGCCCTATGATATCACCTTTTTTCGCATCTTTGACTACTTCTGCAAATAACGTTGGCATTTCGTTGATATTCATGTAATCCCAAATACCTCCTTCTAGCGCCTTAGGACCTGATGATGAAGCAATGGCTGTTCGTTTAAAGTCAGCACCTTCTTTTAAGCGTTTTAAAACAATAGCGGCACGTTTACTGGCCGCTTCGAGTTGTTCACTGGTTGGGTTATTAGGGACATCAATGAGAATATGACCAATTTGAAATTCAACATTTTTTAACCCTTGGTCTTTGATTAATTCCACTAACCCACTAATTTCTTGTGGTGAGACTTGGATCCGACGTTGGACTTGGATACGTTGAATTTCACCTATGGTGATTTCTTGACGAAGCTGTTCACGATATTCTGCAAAAGAAGTGCCTTCACTTTCGAGCTGCTGTTTCATTTGCTCTACAGTCATTTGTTGTTCTTTCGCAATATTGGCGATGGTTTGATCTAATTGTAGATCACCAATATGTAAACCAATACGCTCAGCCATTTGCATCTGTAAGCGCGTTAAAATAAGTCGCTCAATAATTTGAGTGCGTAAAGCCGTATCAGATGGAAGAGATTGATTATTCTGTTTAGCATTGTCTTTGACTGTTTGCATCATGTCGGTGATTTCACTTTCTAAAATCACACCTTGATTGACTTGAACCGCAATTTTATCGAGTTGCATTGGTGCTGCGGTGACATGTTGGCTCATTAAAATGAGTGAAAAAAAAGCTATTACTATTCGTTTACAAGTGTTCATCCACAAAAATCCTTGGCATTTGTTAATGTCATTTTCGATACATTATATCGTTGAAATGATCTTTTATATCCTGTTTGGACTACGAGTTCATGTTGAGGTTCAGTATGAACTCGTTTGATTTAGGTTAATTATTCAAATATATGGGGCTTCGATAATTAAATAATCCATTCTTTAACATGCTTGAGGCCTCTAAAGAACCACTGGTTGAACTTCCTGAGGAACTTGAGCTACTCGAGGTTGTTGAACCGCCCAATCCATTGATGATGAAGTTTAAGTAAACACCGCTTTGGAAATAAGCACTGGAGGTATCATTGCTGTAAGAGGTTTTAATTCGATCATGGTAGGTTACCCTAACAGCCCAGCAGCAAGTATCATATTGAAACCCGGTGTAGGTTTCAACGGTTTGTTTCTCACTTAAATCATAATACCAGTTACCGACGAGTGATATGCTGTCCGTTATTGGCCAAGCAGCACGGAAACCCGTTTGAGAAATATCGGAGGTTACGCCTGTATTGGTATTAACAAGATTAGGTACATAGCGATAACTGACTTGTAATAATTTATTGGGTGCAGGACGATAATCTAGTGAGACTTCATTTTTAGTGTTTGAATTATTTTGTGTGTTGTATTGAACGGAACCATTGATAAACCAATCATTATAAAGTTGAGCCGAGATATCGGAGGCTAATGTAGAACTGCTTGTTGTTGTATTGGTGGTATTGCTATATTCAGAAATGACCTGACTGTCTTGAAAATACATAATTTGACCGAGGCTAAATTTAAAAATTTCTCGATTTTGTGTATTGAATAGCTTAGTGGTTACCCCTACTGTCATTTGGTTCGCGTCTGCTATTCTATCTAAGCCTGAGTAACGTCGATCTCTGAATAGACCATAATAGTCATTTTGTAATTCAGCGGTGTCATAGAGACCAATATCTGACTGATCTTGATAGCCAACATATAGATACTGAAATTGAGGTGTCAATGTTTGTCGATAATTTTGATTAAAATAACTAGTGTAGCGTTCAAAATTGATTTGGCCTGATACGCGCGCTTCTGGCAAGGTACGGCTGACACTATCAGACAGCGCTGAGTCAGTATTATCTTGTTGTGAATAATTGGTTTGGAGTAACTTGACTTCAGTGGTCAGTGAGCCTGCAGGACCCTGTATAGGGTAGGACAAGCTGGGTTCTAAGTGAACGCGAGTCGCTGAAGAATAATTGCCAGAATTTTGATCTTTAAATTGCGTGGCTTCACTGAACAAGTCAAAATCTAGACCCGTTAATACATCTGGGGCACGGTAATTAAAGTCCAGCTGCGGCATGACTTGATAAGGCTGATCACTTTCACCTAACACTTTGATGTCTTGTACTGTGGTGGTTAAATCCCAGTTTTCTTCTAAATAACTCGCCTCACCAACACGAATGAGCTGATTATTAGTCGATGTACTGATATCTGAGCGGAGATCATTAAAGTAGTTATCATCTGAGACATCAGTATAATTGGCCATCATTCGCCAATTTTGGCCGATACTGCCTTGTTGCTGCCAATGATAGAGATACCGATCAGAATTGTTAGTTTCATATTGATCATTACCTAAATATTCTAGGTTTAATTGCCCTGTTTGAGGTGAGCTATCACTGCCTGTAAGATAACGAAATTCACTCTTGGTGTAGAGTCCTCGGTTAGACATATAACTTGGCGTAACCGTTAAGTCATATTCAGGGGCAATATTCCAATAATAAGGAACGGTAAACTCGAGTCCATTTCTTGTGCTGGAGCTAAAAGAAGGAAAGAGAAAACCGGACTTGCGTTTATTTGACACTGGGATGGTCATATAGGGTAAATAAAATACGGGTATATCGGCGATTTTTAATTTCGCTCCCCATATTTCTCCCCACTCTTCACTGCTATTAATTTTAATTTTATTCGCTTCAAGTACCCAATCGGGCTTTGGATCGGGGCAAGTTGTGATGGTGGCCTGAGATAATATGAGGTTATTTTCTTTGGTTATTTCAAGCGTGCCAGCCGTGCCATGCGCTTGTTGGCCTTTTAACCAGTAATTGGTGCGTTGAAGGGTTGCTGTATTACTTCGCATTTGGGCGACTAAGGAGTCCGCAGTGACGATAAAACTGTCGTCGGAAAAGACTAAGTTTCCGTTAGCGGATAGGCTCTGCTGTTGTTGATCAACAATGGCTTCGTCGGCTGCAATTCTCCTCGCGCCTTGAATGAATGAAACATCGCCATTAAAAATCGCTTTTTGTCCTAATTGGGCCTGAGAGTCATTTGATGTAATGGTAATTTCAGAAGGATCTTGGATAGCTGAAGAAGGCGAGGTTGGAATTTGACGTGGCAGATTAGGCTCGATAATGCATATCGATCCCGAAGAAGGCGCTGCTGTCGTATTGTCAGCTAAAACTAATGTTGGAAATAGGCTCATGGCCAGAAAATAACGGATCTGCATCTTAGGTTAGTTACTTTGCTTTTTAATCAAACTGGTTGAAAGAGGGTAAAGATCCCGTTCTTCTTAAGGCTACTTTACTAAATATTTATGTCTATTTTTCTAGCTATTTCATTTTTGTCGTTATAATAAAGCAATTTTTATTTAAGAGCCATGAGGCATCCCTTGTCAGATCCTAGATTTATTCAGCTAACTACGTGGTTAAACAACACCTTTTCTATGGCCTTATCGCCAGTGCTTATCTCAGGTGATGCCAGTGTGAGACGTTATTTCCGTGTTGTGGTGAATGATATTTCTTATATAGTAGTAGACTCACCGCCAGAACAATTAGTTTTGCAACAATTTATTGATATTGCAAACATCTATGCTGAGAATGATATTAATGTACCAGAGGTGATAGAGAAAGACACGCAAAATGGATTCATGTTGCTTAATGATCTTGGTGATACGTCATTATTTTCAATCTTAGATAGTGATAATGTTGAATATTATTATAAAACTGCACTCAATTTGCTTAATAATATTACAAAAGTAAAGGCAACGGCCAAGAGGGAGCTACCATTATACGATAGTGCGTTTATTCGTCAAGAACTCGAAATATTTACAGACTGGTTACTAAAATATCACCTTTCGATGACGCTGAATACGGCAAGGCTTAATATGTTGGAAGCGGTCTTTCGACATTTAATAGAGAATGCTAATGAGCAACCGCAAGTGGGTATGCATAGAGATTATCATTGCCGAAATATCATGTTGAAAAATAATACCTTGAATCTCATTGATTTCCAAGATGCTGTTATTGGACCGATCACTTATGATGTGGTTTCTTTGTTGAGAGATTGCTATTTACGTTGGCCGGATGAGCTTGTTAGTCAATTAATGTGTGAGCATTATGAGCAAGCGCGATTGAACGGTGACATTTCAACAGATATATCTCTTGAGCAGTATCGACGTTGGTTTGATTTAATGGGGTTACAGCGGCATATCAAGGCGGTGGGGATCTTTGCAAGGCTACATCATAGAGATCAGAAGTCTGCTTATTTGGCTGATATTCCATTAACCTTAGGTTATATACGTGATGTGGCTTTATCTTATCCTGAGCTTAAAGAATTTGGCTCTTGGGTTGAACTGGAGTTGATCCCTCAATTTATGAACAAAGCTGAGAATGTGATATGAAAGCCATGATTTTAGCTGCTGGGAGGGGAGAAAGGTTGAGGCCTTTAACCGATTGTATTCCTAAACCTCTAGTTTGTATCGCTAAAAAGCCATTGATTGTTTACCATATTGAAAATCTTGTGAGTATTGGGGTGAAAGATATTGTCATTAACCTCGCTTGGTTAGGTGAGAAGATACCTGAGGCTTTAGGCTCTGGGGATAAATGGGGCGTGAGATTACATTACAGCTATGAAAAAGAGGCGTTAGATACGGGAGGGGGGATTAAGCAAGCACTCACTTTTCTTGGAAATGAGCCTTTTCTGGTTGTTAATGGTGATGTCTTTATTGATGAATTGCCTATTATCCCCGTGTTGAAAAAAGATGAACAGGCTTATGTGTGGTTGGTCGATAACCCTTGCCATAATCTTGCTGGTGACTTTGCTTTATCGGATGGTAAAATTAGTGATTCAGGGTTGTTTAAATTGACTTTTTCAGGGATAGGTCTTTATCGCCCAGCGTTATTTTTACAATGTCATAAAAGCCGATTTCCGTTAGCTCGCTTACTCAGAGATGGCATGCAAAAAGGCAATGTTGTGGGAGGACATATGGTGACATTTTGGTGCGATGTGGGTACGGTAGAAAGACTTGTAGCACTAGAAGAAAGGCAAGCTTATTTGTTATCATAAATAGGACTGAATAAAGACATTTTTGTTGAAGATATTCTTATATTTTAAAGGTTAATTAATGCGGATTTTTGGTAAGGTTTTTGGTTTTATTATTGGCTTTATGCTCGGCCGTCTTTTTGGGGGGTTGCTGGGGCTTTGGTTGGGCCATATTTATGATCGGAGTCAAGGTGGTGGAAGCTCTTTGTTTGCCAATGCCGCCAATCGGCAGCGCCTTTTCTTTAATACCACTTTTGCTGTGATGGGGCATGTGGCTAAAGCGTCGGGTCAGGTGACTCAGAATGATATTCGTGTGGCGACAGCGTTAATGGATCAAATGCAATTAAAAGGAGAAGCGAGGAGAGAAGCTCAAACTTCTTTTGGTGAAGGAAAATCCGATCATTTTGATATTAAAGAAAAATTAAGAACATTTAGAATGATTGCCATGGGGCGTCGAGAATTAGTACAAATGTTTTTGGAAATTCAAATTCAAACAGCATTATCGGATGCAAAGCTAGAGCCGAGTGAACATGCAGTATTACTGGTGATAGCCCAAGAATTGGGCTATTCAGGAGCGCAACTTGATGCTTTATTGGCGCGTTGGCAAGCAGAATTTAAGTTCCATCAAAATGGAGGCAGTACCAATAAAACCACAATCGAAGATGCTTATTCGATTCTGGGATTATCGAAGGATACTTCTAACCAAGATATAAAACGCGCCTATAGAAAGCTCATGAATGAACATCATCCTGATAAACTTGTGGCTAAAGGTTTACCTCCTGAAATGATGGCGTTGGCTAAGAATAAAGCACAGGATATTCAAGCGGCCTATGATAAAGTGAAAAGTGAACGTGGAATGCGCTAATACTTTTTAATTTCATAATAATGGTGCAGTAATGAAGATAGTTATCTTAGATACTTTTACACTCAATGCTGGCGATTTAAGCTGGCAAGCCTTATCTGAGTTAGGTGAATTAATCTGTTATGACAGAACGCTTGCTGATGAAGTCGTTTCAAGGACGAAAGATGCGGATGTTATTTTAACCAATAAAGTGATCTTAAGCGCTGAAATATTATCTCAGCTACCTCAATTGAACTACATCGGGGTATTAGCCACTGGAACGAATATTGTTGATTTAGATGCCGCGAGCGCAGGGGGTATTGTTGTGACCAATGCACCTAATTATGCCTCTGATTCTGTTGCACAAATGGTTTTTGCTCACATACTGAATTATACTCAGCAAGTCGCAGTCCATGCTCAGTCTGTTAAGAATAATGCTTGGTCAACATGTCCTGATTTTTCTTTTACCTTATCACCATTACATTCTTTAAGACATAAAGTTCTTGGCTTGATAGGTTACGGTGATATTGGGCGTAAAGTGGCGAAGATTGGGCTTGCGTTTGGTATGAAGGTCGTGGTTAATACACGACAGCGATTAATTGATTTACCTAATGGAATAAGTTGGCAGACGCAAGATGAAATATGGGCTAATGCCGATTTTCTGTCTTTGCATTGCCCATTGACAGAGGCGACAAAGCAGCTTATTAATACGGCTAGCTTAGTCAAAATGAGATCAAGTACAGTATTAGTGAATACTTCACGAGGCGAGCTTATTGATGAGATTGCACTGGCTAATGCGTTAAAACAGGGGCAATTAGCTTTTGCGGGATTAGATGTGCTATCGATAGAGCCACCCTCTTTAGATCATCCTTTCTTTAAGCTGAAGAATATCTGTATTTCCCCTCATAATGCTTGGGCCACGGTCGAAGCGCGCCAGAGGCTACTCGATATTGTGGTGAGTAATCTTATTTCTTATGTTGAAGGTCCAGAAGTACTCAATCGTGTAGTATGAGTTTGTTGGATGTGTACCCTAGGGTATATGACTTGCAGTCTTAAGATTAAAGCAGATAGGAGCGCCTTCTCTGCTCATGGGTTGAATATTACTTATTGCTTTTCTCGTAAAGGATTGCGGGGATCGTGAGTCCAATTGAGATGAGGTTTTCCAGTATCAATGTCGATCATGGATATGGCTTCGGGTTCAGGACAGGTGATTTGACATAAATTACAGCCAACGCACTCTTCTTCTATGATGGTATATTCTCTGGCCCCTGCCTTTTCGGTGATGGCGATTGATTGGTGTGAGGTATCTTCACAGGCGGCATAACAGCGTCCACACTGAATGCAATGATCCTGATTAATGAGCGCAACACGCTTATAATTCATGTTTAAGTACTTCCAATCATTGGTGTTTTTGATGGCTGCACCACAAAAGTCATTAATGTTTAAATAGCCTTTTTTATCCATCCAGTCACTTAATCCACTGCACATTTCCTTAATGATTTTAAAGCCAAATAACATGGCTGCGGTGCAAACTTGTACGTTCATGGCGCCCAGTGAAATAAACTCAGCGGCATCTCGCCAATTTGAAATGCCCCCGATACCCGAAATTGGGATGTTCGCTGAAGCAGGATGCCGAGCAATTTCAGAGACCATATTGAGCGCAATAGGTTTTACGGCTGGACCACAATAACCGCCATGGGTACTTTTTCCACCGACGCTGGGTTCTGGTGACATAGTGTCAAGATCAACTGAAGTGATAGAGTTAATCGTGTTGATTAAGCTAACTGCATCAGCGCCTCCCCTGATTGCTGCTTCTGCTGGTGCGCGGATATCGGTAATATTGGGGGTTAATTTTACTATAACGGGAAGTGATGAATATTGTTTGCACCAACGTGTTACTTTTTCAATATATTCAGGTACTTGACCTACTGCAGCGCCCATGCCTCTTTCTGGCATACCATGAGGACAGCCAAAATTAAGCTCAATGCCATCGGCTCCAGTGGCTTCCACTCTATGGAGGATCAGTTTCCATGGCTCTTCTTCGCAGGGCACCATTAAGGAAACAATAATCACTCTATCAGGCCAATCTTTTTTGACTTGGGTTATTTCATCTAGATTTGTTTGTAGTGGACGATCGGTAATAAGTTCGATATTGTTAAAACCAATGACTTGCCTGTTTTGTCCATAATGGACACCGTAACGAGAGGAAACATTGATAGCACCAGGATCTTCTCCAAGGGTTTTCCAGACGACTCCGCCCCAGCCAGCCTCAAAGGCGCGAACAACATTATAGGCTTTATCCGTTGGGGGGGCGGAGGCAAGCCAAAAAGGATTAATGGATTTTATACCAATGAATTCACATGCTAACTTAGCCATAAAGTTGTCCTATTAATCTTGTAGTTGTTGATGAATGGCCGCTGCGGCTTTATTTCCATGATCGACGGCTTCGACGACTAAATCCAATCCATCAATGGCATCACCTCCGGCATAGACATCATCAAGGGATGTCCTAAATTGGCTATTCACTTGAATTCTTCCGCGCTTATCTAGCTTCGGTCTGGGATCATCTTTATTAGCAAGAGGGAATATATTAAATTGCTGGCCGATGGCTTTAAAAATGATGTCACAAGGGAGCTCGATGATGTCATTGGTGGCAACGAGTTTACCCATGGTGTCATATTGAGTTTGTTTAAACTGCATATGAGTGACACCTTTATTATTGCCTAATATTTGATAGGGTTGGGCATTAAAAATAAAGTGAATTTCATGTTTTAATGCGAGTTCCTGTTCATAATCGGATGCGCCCATACTTTCTTGGTTTCGCCTATAAACAATACTTACGTCTTCGGCGCCTAATTTTTTACTTTGTACTGCGATATCGATGGCAGTCATACCTGCGCCGATAACAATAATACGACGGCCAACAGGTAAATCTGTCATGTCTGTCGATTGACGTAATTGGCTGATATAATCGATGGCATCTTCAACACCGTTAAATTGTTCACCTGAAATATTGAGTTTATTAGTCGCATTTAATCCGATAGCAATAAATACCGCATCATGGGTGTTACGTAATTCTTGTAAGGTGATGTCGCTTCCCAGTGCTGTCTCATATTGTATTGTTATCCCGCCGATTTTTAATACAAAATTAATTTCTTCTTGCGCATAGTTATCAAGTAATTTGTACTGAGCGATACCATATTCATTAAGGCCTCCGCTTTTCTTTTCTGCTTCATAAAGAGTGACTCTATGGCCTTTTTGAGCGAGTCGATGAGCGCAAGCCAGTCCAGCAGGGCCAGCGCCCACAATGGCGACATGTTTCCCTGTGTTTTTATCTCGAGTGAAAGGATAGGCTTGAGAGGAGTCTAAATGATCGATGGCGTATCTTTGTAATAATGCAATATTAACAGGTGCTTGTTCTTTTAGATTTCTGACACAAACTTGCTCACACAAGGTTTCGGTAGGGCAGACCTTGGCGCAGCTACCCCCTAGGATATTGGCTGAGAGTATTTCTTTCGCTGCTCCATGGGCATTGCCTGTATTAATTTCTTTAATAAATAAAGGGATATCAATTTGTGTCGGGCAAGCTTGAATGCAGGGGGCGTCATAGCAAAATAAACAACGTTCACTGGCAACTAATGCCTGTTTCATTGTTAGTGCTGGGTGGATATCGCTAAAATTATCTAAAATATTAATAGCGTCAAGGCGCTTAGATTGAATATCGTGATCCACACTCATTACTTCTCCTTATCACTTTTAGGTCTTTGAAGGATAGTTAACTTTATGTTATTTAAATTATTGTTGTATTATTGTTGTATTATTTTTGAACTACAACTGTAGGGGAATGTGGCGGTTTAGTCAATTGAATTTGAGACGGCTTAAATACAGGTAACTTGTTATCTTCTATAGAAAGTTCAGCTGCTTATTCTTATATGGAATAGTTATTTATTTTTAATAATTTAACTATTTCTGACAAGTTAGGTTATCTTTATTGAATGCAACAATTAGAGTTTTTTGAAGTCCCCAGTCCTTGCATCGGCGTGTGTCAAAGCGATGCTCGAGGCTATTGTTTGGGGTGTTTTCGAAGTCGTAATGAGCGTTTTCAATGGCTTGACTATTCAGATCATCAAAAGCAATGGGTGATTAAATTGTGCAAACAACGAAAAAGACGCAGACAGTTGGCCGCTATAAAGGCAAAACCGACAAGTGAAAAGCCGCAGAAGACACAGCATAATAATGAGTTTGATTTTTAATCAATAGGTCTCGGGAGGTTCAATGGTAAGTTTAAGCTGAACTTTGTTTGGCCATGATGGCTTTCTAGTGTCGCACTTCCATGATGTTTTTCCATGATGCGTTTGACTATGGCGAGTCCTAATCCATGTCCCCTTGTCTCATTTTTATGCTTGTTATTACTGCGGTAGAAAGGTTCAAATATTTTGTCTTGTTCTGCACTCGAGATCCCCTCTCCGTCATCGATGACTGATATTTGAATCCATTTTTTATTACAGCTGATCTCTACGATAATAGATTGTTGACTAAAACGTAGGGCATTGGTGATCAAATTTTGTAATGCACGATCAATCAATAAGGCATTGGCTTTAATTTCTATTTGGGTTGCCAAAGGAATAAAGGTGATGGGGATGATTTGATGGATTTGTAGTCGTTTGATTGTTTTTTCAACCAATAAATTTAATTCACAGTGTTCGAACTTAGGTCGGTCGTATTGAGGATCTAGGCTGGTGTAACTCAACAGTTCTTCCAATAAGGCTTCAATTTCATCAATATCTTGATTAATGTTGTCAGAAAGTTGGCTTTGATTCGGGATATGAGAGCGAGCATATTGAGACATCAGAGCGAGTGCAAATTTCAATCGAGATAGCGGAGTTCGAATTTCATGTGAGACGGCATTGAGTAAATGAGTTTGGTTATCGATAAGGTGAGCAATATGACTTGCCATATCATTGAATGTTTGTGCTAATTCATGTACTTGTGAACGGGTAGATAACACAATTTGAGTATCCCATTTTGCTATTCCTAGTTGCTTTGCGGCAGATTGGAGTGTTTTTAAATCTCTCGATAAAGGCCAAACCCATATTAATGAAACCAGTGCTAAGGAGAGGTAAAAAAATAAATTGAACAGTCCTCTGAGCTTAGCATTCGGATCTAAATCGAGGGGACCTGCCATTAATATTTGATCACCCACAGCGACAAAATGTAATTCAGTTGTCGGTGTTGTGGCAATACTAATGACAGCGTCGTTAGTGAGCTGATGTTTATCAGCGAGAGCGACTTGATTAGCATCGAGTAATGTTAGTGGAAAATCAGGGGTATGAGTCATTTTCTTAAGGTAAGAAGCGCGTTTGTCTTCAGGGAGTTGAGATAGAAGTTGCGCGAATGCCACGAGTGGGGCATTTTCAGATGCACCGTTATCGATGTAGTGTTGCCAAATACTATCTAATGTCCAGCCTATGCCGAGAAAGCTTAGGCTGAGCAAGAGATAGAGACTGACAAAAAGTCGCTTCACTCCATGGACCTAATATTAGCTATTCCATGCTTCAGGTGCAAACAGATAACCTTGTCCCCAAACGGTTTTAATTCTGAACGGTGTTTCAATATTATCCCCTAGTTTTTTTCTTAAACGGGAGATCCTGACATCTATTTTTCGGTCTTTGCCATCAAAATCAATATTGAGTAAGTATTGGTATATATACTGTCTACTTAATACTTGTCCAGCTTGAGAAGCTAATAACCATAACAATTCAAACTCATGATTAGTCAAATCAATTTCTATTTGACCTAAGCGTATGACTTGAGTGTGGGGATCGATACTTAACTTACCAAAACTTAAACAATGAGATTCTGCTTTTTGTGGTTGCAGTTTTCTTTTGAGTAAATTATTAATTCGGGCTAACAGTAATGCAGGATCGACAGGCTTCACAACATAATCATCAGCTCCCATTTCTAAACCTTTAATTTGATCTTCATTTGAGGCGAGAGCACTCATCAAAAGGATAGGGCCAGAAAAATAATCAGGTAATTTTTCGCACAGTGTTAAGCCATCCATTCCAGGTAACATGATATCTAAAATGATGATCTCAGGTTTGTAATGGATCAAGCGTTTTAACACCGTATCGCCTCGGCGCTCGACTTCGACGTGCATTCCATGTGATTTTAAATAATCCACGATTAAGTTAGCAAGACGAATATCATCTTCAACTAATAGTACTCTATGATTAGATTGAGGGAGGGCCATTAGAATAGACTCCATGCATTGCGAAAATTTCGCCTTAAATTCGGCATTAAAGCAGGAGTCACTTTTAATTCGGCTCCTGCCAGTGTTTTATTTGTTTCTTTGTCTATCATAATGAATCGAATGTCTTTTTCTGTGTTAATGTTTAGCGTCAATGACTTTATTCGTGGGGAGTCATTACACCATTTCATGAGTTCATGATAATTTGATAAAATGCATATTGGTTTAAAAAGGTTAAGTTCCCACTTTAATTCGACCTTTAAATCACAAGATAGTTGCTTTGAAGATGTAATACAAAACTCGGGAAATAGTTGTAATATTGCTTGGTTTTTGTTTTCGTGAGCAACAGCCTCTCCACCCATAAGGAAATGAGTCGTAAGAGTGATGTATATTAATTTAATGATAGATCGTTGCACTAATCGTAAAGCCTATTTCTGACAGTGTTTAAATAAAGCAATCATGTGTGTTCATGCCACGTTTTATATGTTTAATATTTTCAATATGAAGGTGTCATTCTTTTAGTTTAGCCTTTAATCGAAAATTGTCATTGATAGAAACAAGCCTGAACTGAAATGATTAAAACATGCCATACCTTGGTTAATTTTGGGGCAGAGCCCGTGATATGTTTATTTTTCATCGTATTTTGTTTGCTATTCAATCTACTTATTATCGTGGTACGGGTCAGCTTAATGGGTTAAGTGTAGTCAGTGATGACTGACGATTGTTTTACATTCTGAAGCATGAAAGTGAAGCTCCTATAGTTAATGACAAGTTAGTTAGTTGTTTTTAATGGGTTAGTTTGTTCTTGTCAGAGATAAAGGTAACTTGAAACGCATAAGAATTCATTATTACGCCTTTAAGATTTGTCATCGAACAAAATGTAAGGACATAGAGTATCATTTATAGCAGTATTCCGTAGTCTTTATGTGGGTTTTGATGCAAAGTGATACAGCTTATCTAGGGCGTTTTTTTAATGCTATTTTATTTGTGGCAATCTTTGCTGAGAGCGAATATTCATGTGAGTGAAGCCTTGTATATTCCTGAATACTTCCCAAATATTCTTACTCGTTTAATCTGGATCAGCATTAACGTATAAGGTGAGGGATCCCATCGGTATTGTGATGAAAATACTTGCTTCTTCTAACCTATCTCAATCATCTCCAGTTTCTATTTTTACAACATAACATTAGCACTCTCTAATTTTGTTGGTATGCTTAATATTTAAGAGAGTCATTAAATTTATTACTCAGTCTATCAATTTGAATTTAGGGGTTTTATTTATATACTGTTTTATTAGATATAAATTTAATGACATCATGATTTAAATTTTTATTGGAAAGATAGTGTCGGGTTTTATCATGATATAAAAGGAAGCCTTTTTGCGTCACTGCTATTTTATTTATTTCATTCCAAAGTATTTCTTTATTAACATAATAAGAATCAATTTTAATGCTCTGTTCATTTATTGTCAGAAGAACGTCACTATTGGCGGCTTTGCTGATCATTTGACGCATCAACCACCAAGATTTATTAAATTTCACGCCTAAGGCTTCTAGTACGCCAAGGCCAATTAAAAACCAAGAAGCATAAGGGTTTAATTGAGTCAGTAGCATGCCTGTTCCAATCAGTAAAAATAGGATTGCTTTGTAATAGGGGCGCAATGAAAGATCGGTTGTGACGGATTGTTCATAGCACTCGATGTAATAGTCTTTATCCAGTTTATATTGGCTAGTAAATTCAATGGAGGATGTCATTTTTTACTCATAATTAATTTTGATGAAGCCCTATGATGAAAGGGCACATACCCAAGCTCATTGAAAGTGCATATTTTCATAGTGCCTAAAGTCGTTCAATTCAAAGTGTATTATTGAAAGAATGTAGGCACCTTTTGATATACTATAACACAGAAGTGAGCACTTTTACGCGCTCCTAATATTTGAAAGCGATGAGGAAAGTCTTTTATACTGCGTTACTGAGAATCAACTTAGAATAACGAGGTTATCTACTCAAGAAAACCGTCATGGTCGTTCATTAACATCAGATGACGGGAATGTCATTAAGAGCTATAGTCGTTTCTGGTGTATGAGGATAAAGCATTGCGATGTAACCTGTTAATTGATCTTGGCCGATCAACAATTAACAAAAGGAACATCGCAATGACTAAAAAT
>NZ_JAKIKS010000110.1 GCF_023284005.1 Shewanella surugensis | reverse complement strand
GCATTGTGGCCCCACCTGATCCCATTCCGAACTCAGAAGTGAAACGCAATCGCGCCGATGGTAGTGTGGGGTCTCCCCATGTGAGAGTAGGTCATTTCCAGGCGCCTAATACAAACGAAAGCCCTAGCAGAAATGCTAGGGCTTTTTGTTTTATTTGGCGGAAATGACACTCGAACATGGGGAAAGTAGAGAGCACATGTGTAGCATGTATCCTTTAATGTGATAGTAGGGTGAGATGGGGGTTGTTGGCGAAGCGTAGCTTTGCGCCCATTGAACGCGGAGGATTTATCCGAAGCTGGACCATTGGAAGGCGCCTCCGCTTTTTGTTTTGCCTGCTTTTTGGAAATTGACCCTCACCCAAGTGGAGGTCGATAAATGCTCCTGCAATATAGACACTTTTGCCATCCTTGGCAGTCGTAGGGTGAAGCCTTTGTGTTTATCAAACGCAGTTTGATGCATAGGGTGACCGACAGGATGTTGGGAATGCCATTTAGCCGGATGCATATTAATGGCCTCACAGCTGGTGACCGACAGGGATGTTAGGAATGCCATTTAAGCAGGACGCATTTAAATGGCCCATGACAGGCGCCTATTCGCAATGTCGATTGACACTTTTGCCATATCTATCTTGTTTCTTTCTGGATAGTCTATGGTAGGAAATTGTTCCCTGCATTCCCGACGCTCCTGTGGGTCAACGGGTCGAGTGGTGACCGGGGATGCCATTTATTCAGGTGGCTTTTTTTGCGTTGAAATTGATGTAAAATACTGATTCTCGTCTCGAGAAAGTATATGTCAATATGAGTATTATTATTCAATAAGATATAACTTTTACAATCGTCTTAAAATAGATATTGCACTACGATATTATGAGTGTTTAACGCAGGGTTATGGCTATAATTATTCCAATTTGACATATGTTCGAACTGATATCCCAGAGTCCAATGTTTAGTCGCATGAAATATGGCATTGGCGCCTATTTTAAATTGAAAATGACCGCCATAGTCTTTGGTGTGAAGCTCATTTTCCCCAAATACGGTTTTTGTTAAGTAAACCCCACCGCCGATAAGAGCAAAGGTAAATGAGCCCACTTTAATACCTGGGGTTAGATATAGACTAAAGCGTTCACCTCTTTCGTTATCTACTGATATTTGGCCTATAGTGGCACCTGCACCTAAAAAAAATCGTTTTGAATCAGAACGCATAAATACATTTTGATATTCTATATCATAAGTATATATGGTTTTATTTTGATTACTGGTAGGCTCCCCATAAAGCAATCCAATACTGTTATTCGGCATTGAGGTATCGGTTGCGTTTGCAGTGTGGAGAATTGCAGAAATAAAGAGGAAGTATAACAAAGTAATAAATCTGTACATCAGCTTTACCTTTAAATAATCATTTAACAAAGGGCTCTGTTTAATTAGAGCGAGTTATTTGTTGTTTCTAGCTTAATCACCGCTTAATACCGATACAAAAGAATTAAACGTTGCTCTATTTGTGTCCAAGCTATAGATTATTTATAGTACATATTTACTACAAATGTTTTAAAAATGATCTTTTTGTAATTATAAAGTACTATTTTGTTTGTTTGTAAGGTTGGATTGTTGAAATTAAAGGCTAATAAATTACTCAGAAAATCGAGTCAAGCTTGAGAAAAGTGATTAATGCTAAATGAGGTGTGGATTACTGAGAGAGTTTATCAGGAGGGAAAGCTTGGAAGGATTAAAGTGCTAATCATGATCGCGGCTATGGGAAGTTAGAGATATTGAATTTATTCACTATGCTGAAATTAACTATCTAGAAACTAATCGTCCAGAGAAGTCATTGGCATTATTTGTAAATGTAGAAGTAGAATAGGTACGATGAGATGTAACAGAATGGATATATAAGGAGGAGGGGATGAATGAATAGTGAGTATTATAGAGTGCGATCGAAAGTTTACGGCAGGGATCAATACGGGTGATTGGTATTAAGTTACTATTTGTGCTTGGTTAGCAAATAATTTACGTATTCTGATGAGATCTTCTGGCGTATCAATTCCATGTATTAGGGGAGAGCTGATTTCGGTTACTTGTATTGTTATGCCATAGAACAATGCACGTAATTGCTCGAGTCTTTCGTAATGCTCCAATGGGCAGCTAGGTAAAGTATGTAATTGCTTTATAATATCAGCACGATAAGCATAAACACCGATGTGCCGTCTAAAAGGAGTATGATTACTTTGCAAATCAGCAAAAGTGATCCCTTCTCTAGGATAGGGAAGTAAAGCCCGTGAAAAATAGATAGCGTGGCTAAATTCGTTACATATCACTTTGACACAATTTGGATTGTATATTTCATCTAAGGATTGAAATGGAGTGCTTAGTGTAGCCATTCCTGCTTGTGGTTGTTTCAATAAACTATAGGCAACAAGTTTGAGTGCTTTTGCTGGAATTAATGGCTCATCACCCTGTAAATTGACAATAACAGTGCTATTGTCCCATTCTAGTTGTGTAACGACTTCTGCGATACGATCTGTACCTGAAGGATGAGTGGTTGATGTCATGACCACTTTTGCGCCAAAGCGCTCAGCTTGGTGTTTTATCTGAGGGCTATCTGTGGCAATAATGATGTTTTTGGGATTAATCCCTGTTTCTAATGCTCTTTGATATACATGCCAAATAAGGGGCTTTCCCTCGATAGAAGCTAATGCTTTACCGGGTAATCGTGTTGAGGTCATTCGAGTTGGAATGACTATTTTATAGTGCATAAGTGAAGGCTCATAGTTAGTTGGTGGGCGGGAAGTGCATATGTTTTTTTATGAAATCAGCAAAGAATAGCTTGGGTTTTACATAGAGTTTTCTACATTTCCTCCAAAAATAACGTTTAACGATAATATTTTTTTTCCAATAAAAGAGTCCCGAATATGTTGGAAATGGCCATTGATAATGTTGTTGTAGTACATTTATCCAATGTTGGTATTGAGTGTCTAGAATATCAGCACTAGTCATTTTACTATTTGTATCAGTTATTTTTGAGGGTGTTTTTGTCATCAATTTATCCAGTTTTTGATGTAATAGCTGCTCATTAACTTTTCGTTGCCGATGGTATTTATGTGTTAAAGGTCTGGGATGCCATAAGTGAACGAAAAAATCATATTCAAATAAATGTGTTAAGGAATATTGAGCTAAATATCGCCTAAATCCCTTATAGTTTGCAGGATGAGTCGATTTTTTATCATGACTAAAATCTAAAGGAACACTTCCTTTTTGAGTGTGTAATGCTAATCGGCAAATAAATTCCAGATCTTCTCCGCCATGGCCTAAAAATGATTCATCAAAGCCCCTCAACTCTATAAACCACTTTCTATTAACGAGTAAGCAGCTTGTGGCTAAAGCAATACTTTCAATAATATCATTATGCCCTATCATGTAAGAGGTTAAGTAGCTTAACTGTATATCTTTATTGATTGTTTTTATGCTTTTTTTTGATGCTGCTTCTGTTAAGTACAAACAGGGAAACATCTCAAATGCGGTTATGTTTATTTTTATTAATTTATTTGCTATCGAAATGAGCCTTTTCAGCAATTCTCTAGGAACGAGGAGATCAACATCAATAAAAAAAAGATAGTCACTTTTTGAAAATTTTACCGCTTGATTTCTTGCATATGCAGGGGAATAAATATTGTTATTTAGTGGGGAATGAATATAAGTGATATTGTCTTTCTTTGGAATGTTTTTAGCTTTGTTGTTAGTGGAGTCAAATACAATGATATTCGTTTTAGGAATGTAATCTATGGCATTGATGAGGGATATTAACCTACTGTTATCTCTTTCAAATGGCCTTTTAGAATATGGAATTATAAAGGATATATTCATTTGTATGCTTTAGTCTTTTAATGGTACTGGATGGCGATATCAATGTTACATCCGCTAAACCAATTTTTAATTTTAAAATATGGTAAGAAAGAGAGTTCTTTTGTATTAATTGTTTTTATTAGTTCTATGCTAGCAAGGCTAATGTATTTAAATACTTGAATGTTATCTGATAATATCCAACCTTGAGATAATAAATTTTCAATTGATTTCTTATCAATAGGTTCATCATAATACATAACTAATTTACTATTAGTACGTTGGGCTTTAATCCTCATGGTTATTTCTTCTGCAAATGTTTCTACTGTGATGAATTGGGTTTTTATAGGCATAAGTTTATGGTAGTTTGCTGGTTTTGATGAATAAGTATCGGTTATATATTTTACGATAAAATCGTTACTATCTTCAGTATTATGTAATCCACCATGTCCTCCTTTCATTGAATATTCTAAGAAGCTAATAAGGCCGGAGTTATTATTTATGGCTAAGTTAGTTTTTGCAAACCAGCTCATTAGGGGTAAGTAATGCTCTCTATAGTGAAAAGTGTCTTGTGTGTTTTGTAAGTATTGAATATTGGGTATGAAACGTTTTTGATAAAAAAGTTCCATGAGAGAGTGGGTATAATGTTTCTGGTAATGTGTCGTCGACATGAATTTTTGATAAACGGCAGAGTGGTATTTACTAATATCTGTCTGAGGGTTGATCATTATCACACGAGAACCCCTGAAATATGTGGCCAGTAGTGCAGCAGCAAAACCACCTCCAGAGGAGCCATAAAATATGATGTTATTAAATGAAAAGTTATGATGATTAAAAAAATAATACAATGATAGAATTAATTTTTTTAGAATGTCCCCTCCTGCATCACCTAAGTACCAACCTAACTCTATCGAATTATTGAGTAATAAAGTTTCATCAGCAATGGCTATAGCTGAAAAAGGTAATGCTGTTAGCCAAGTTTCCCGTTGATATACTGGAGGGGACTTCTTTTTTCTTTGTATGGCACCACTTAGCAATACGACAAGTTCTGTACTGCCTTTCAATGACATTTTTATTGGCATATCACCAAATGATGTTTTTATTATATCATCGGTTATTTCGCATTCGAGCAAAATACTATTCCTATTTGTGTTTGAATTTAACAACTTAATACTTCTTCAACTAATTTATTGATATCGAGAGTATGATCTCTATTACTAGATTGATATAACCCATTCTGGTAATGGG
Source organism: Shewanella surugensis (assembly GCF_023284005.1). GTDB lineage: Bacteria > Pseudomonadota > Gammaproteobacteria > Enterobacterales > Shewanellaceae > Shewanella > Shewanella surugensis. Next base: position 13,557 of record NZ_JAKIKS010000110.1, on the reverse strand, counting down.
GTTTTCTAACCGTATTTTTTTCAGATATACCCGAGGTAAAGGATACTTCACCTTGGATTTTATCTTCTAATAAAAACTGATAATTCCCAGCAATAGTATTATCTTCTGGAAAGTATAACCCTTTCATTTTCTCTTTATCAAAATGATAACGGCTAACACTTTGAGATCCATGACCATTAAACATGTGTAACTTTTTATTTTTAGTGCTTATTATAAACTCATTTCTTGATACTTTGTCAATCTTATTTGATTCATCTAAATGAAAGTTAGTTTCTACCTCCAGCTCTTCTTCATAATCGTTAATAATGTAATCGGTAACAAAAAAGCTTGTTTCATTAATTTCAAGTATTCTTATATGAAGAATATCTTTTTTTAGTAAGTGGGGATTATAGCCAACACAAATTACCCCACTTTTTATTTCTGAAACGAGCAATAATCCACTGCCATATGGTTGTTCTGCTCTTGTATCGTATTCAAAGGCGGGAAATCGTAGACTATTATGACCAGCAAGACTTCTTGCATATTGGTTGAAAGGGTTACGGTAGTCGAATCCATAATTACCTGAATCGACAAACAATCTTTGATTTTTGTAACATAGCTCAAAATTTAGCTCATCAGATTGCTTATGAGTTTGAGAATGGTGCCAACAAGTAAAGAATAGATCCCATTTTTCAGAGCGATAAATCATTAAGCCAGCTTGTTTATCAAAAAAAATCTGTTTCTTAGCTTTATATTGATAACCCGCCGTCCTATAAGAATCTCCTAATTGAGGAAGAGTCCCATCAGGATAAACCAATAAATGCGCGATTTGTTTCATTTTATCTCTAGTATCAGAGAGTTGATGGTTATCACTATTCGTAAGAAATAGCTCAATAAATTTCAACATGGTGAAATGATAAGCAGATGAATGCTCTAAATGGACACCCATGTCACTGATGCAGTGACAAATACTTTCGGTAAATCGTTTATTTGCAATCGTTAAATAATAATCTGCTTCAATATCAAAAAGGTGGCTATATTCGTTAAAAAACTTAACGATTGCGATATCTTGATATTGTCCATGATTATGTTTTTCAACATAATTTTCTTTTGTAATTAACCACTCTAGATGATTAAGGATATCATGGTATAAATCATCAGTTCGCTTTTTTGAATAGAGATATGATAAGACAAAAAGTCTTGCTGTGACGCTTATTTCATTCCAGCAATAAGAAGTAGGTTTCTCACTGCGAAACTCCGGAGTCGCATATCTTAGCCTCCAAGATGAGTATATTGTATAGGCTTGATCGATATCGTCAGATTCAAAATCTTTAGAAAGATAGATGAGTGATGTTAACCAGAGATCGTTAACATTGAGATCTGTTAGCTCATTCCAAGTATCATCGGAAAAAAAAATTGTTTTTCCTTCAATGGTATAAAATCCTTTTTCCACCGGTTGTTTGTAAACATAATTGTGGATGCTGCTATATTTCATCAATGACCTCTTTTATAAAAAACTTTTTTAATAATCCGATATCAAAGTGCTCTCTAGCATACAACTTATTGGCTTTAGGTTGTATTTTAACCTCTAAAATTGCAGTGACAGCATCATCAATATTATCGACAACGGGATAGCCGGAATAAACAGAACTTGCGCCTTCCCAAGGGAATAAAATAGCGTTACACCCCGTTGCTAACCCCTCTGCAATGGCGGTATGGCAGCCTTCTACCATACTCGTCGATAAAACCGTATTGATTTTTTTAAACCAATTTGCCATATCAGATCCAGGTTCATCAAAATAGATAGCATCACGTAAGAGGTGGTTTTTTGAAATTTTATCAAAGAGATATTTAAACTTTATCTTTTCATTAGGATCAGACCAGATGAAATCAAATTCCCAAGGCATTTTTGAGCGAATATATAGTCGATAGCGACTGTCTATTTGAATTAATTTTTCCATGATTTGAATGGCTCTATCAAATCGTTTTATGCTAGTAGGGACTATGCCGACCAATCCTAAATTAAATTCATATCCAGGCATTTTCTCTCTGTCGAAATCACGGCAGTTAACATACTGAGGAAAAACGGAAATTTTTTCTTTATGCCAACCAAATTCGGTTACACATTGTTGTTTTATTTCAGGGCTAACTGTAATGTATTGATCAATGTTTTCTTGTTTTAGCTTATTTGGGAAGTCAGTGTTTAATTCAAAACGATGTAATCGAATAAATAATTTTTGATGTTTCTTTTTATTTTTTGAATACCATTCAGCAGGTCCAACACACCATTCTGCCCATATCACATCGGCCCAGTCTAGCATTTTTTTTGAATTTTCAATATTACCAGTTGCAGTATATTTCCATTGATCTATTTTTACTTGAGCGCCAGATTTTATTAACTCTTCTTTAAACTTATTAATAAATTTAATGTCATGTGAGGCAATGAGTATTTTTTTATTTTTAAGTTCTTTATTGAAATTGAATATTTTTGAAATACTGATAGAGATGGATTTAAATGTATATTTTTGTGCGATATTCTTTACTTTTTTCGCCCATAGTTTTTCTTTTTCTCTATCTAGAGTTGTGATGGTTTTTATATCACTTAATTTATTAATATAATATGGGTAATTATCACCCAATAAGCGAATGTTAGCATTTGTTTTATTTAATATGGGTAAAGTACCTACGCTCATGGATTCTAATAATTTTGTGGATACTTCATTGATGTAGTTGAATTTATTAGATCTGAAATTATATGAAAAAGTGGATTTAGCGACTTGTCTAATGGTTTCTTCTCTTTTCATACCTCCTAGCCACAGGATCCCCTTTGTATTAAGTTTGTTTTTCATTCGTTTTACGAAAAATTTATCTTCTTTGTTATGATTAAACTTATCTCCAATATAGATTTTTTTCATATTCATTTTATGATCTATATACTCTTCGACTAAATAATCTTTATCGGATTTTCCAGTGTAAATTATTTGTCTTTTTTTAATTGTTTTAGCTTTATACTCAGGAACCATCGGAGATAGGATTTCAACTTTCCCTGAAAAAATACCATGTTTATTTTCTATTAAGGAACGTGCTCGTTCAGTTTGAACCAAAATGTTATTAATCTTTTCATTAGATCTTATCATTTTATCAATTACTTGATAGTCATTGTTTAAGTTAATAATATAAGGCGTGATAATATATTCAGATTTATCTAATATATAAGCAAGAAATCGATCACCTCTAATGACAACACTGTTGATATCATGACTATCAGAGATGATTTTTATGATCTGAAGTAAGCCGTAGGGTGATAAGGAATCTTTATACTCATTGCCTAAATAGTCATCATTTGATGGGTCAACGAGTATAACGGCTTCATCTAATCCGGTTGCTAATTTATTATCTGGCGAAACTTCATGCCTAGTGACAAGAAACACTTTGTTTCCTGCTCTTGATACCACATTAGAAATTGACTGTAACCAAACAGAAGAACCATCGATGATATTAAAGTTAACATCTGCAAATATAATTATACTCATGAAATCCACTCCAAATTCAAAGATTCTAGTTCTTTTTCATATCCAGAGTCTTTGAAATATATTAGATATTTATGCCTTTTTATTTTATTTATTTCAACTTCGACTCTTGCAGTATCAATAGGTGTGTCAATATACAATAGATTTATATCTTCACTTATATAATCTAATTCTTTTGTTATATTTGAGCTCGATGTTATCTTTATTTTTTTTCCAATATATTTTATATTTTTTTCTTTGAAATTGTCTTTTATTTGTTTGTATTCGTTAATGTCTATTGTATAATCAAATAGTGCTGGCAAATCAATAGAGAAAAGAGTGGTTTTATCATTGACTAGTATAAGATTATTTTCTTTTCTTATTTTTAAAAAAAGTAATATTAGTTTGTTATCACTTCCAATTTGATCATAAATAAAACATCCGCTAAAGATCCCATTTTTTTTGAAATCAGATGAAAAAATAAATATATCACATCCTACTGGATGAATAGAATCCATTTCAAGTTGATATCGACTGATATATTCACATTCATCTTTTTTAAACGTGAGTAGTTTTCTTTCTCCTTCATCAAATATATGTATAGTAGGAGGTTCAATCGATTTTTTTGAGAGGATTTTTATCCATTTTACTTTTTTTGATTGTTTTTTTAATCGGTTTGTTAACTTATTTAAAAATGACATGTTTTATTTACCAATAGTGTTAACGGGGGCGTGATGCATTTTTTTAGAAAAAATGATGTTTTAATAAATTCTTCATATTTAATAAAAATGACATTATTTAAACTAGAAATCGATACTGTAATACTGTCCATTGTTTTTGCTCGATATAGTATAGAGACAAATTGAGAGACGACTTCAGCTTAAAGCGAAAACATGCAGCTTAGTCTCAAGTAAGTTATTATTTTATATTTAAAGAGTTACGGATGGGTTAGGATAATAATCATATTGAATAGATTAAGCTGCAAAGCTTGATTTGTCTATTTGTAAGCTAAGTGCGCCATTGCTTCCTAATACGGCATTAACGATACGTTCACTGGTGTGCCCATCGCCATAAGGGTTGATGGCATGGCTCATGACTTGGTAAGCTAGTTCATCATCGAGCAATCGTGTTGTTTCTTCCACAATGGTTTTATCGCAGGTACCCACTAAGCGTACTGTTCCGGCCTTCACTGCAGCGGGTCTCTCTGTGGTATCACGCATACACAATACGGGGATCCCTAAAGTTGGTGCTTCTTCTTGTATTCCGCCAGAGTCAGTTAAAATGAGGTAGCTTTTCTTCATCAAATAGACAAAAGGAAGGTAGTCTTGAGGCTCAATTAAAAAGACATTGTGGAACCCAGAGAGATTTCTTTTTACGGGTTCTTGTACGTTGGGATTAAGATGAACAGGATACACAATTTGGACATCATCACGAGAGGCTAAGTTGGCAAGCGCTTTACAAATACGCTCAAAACCTTCACCGTGATTTTCACGCCGATGGCCAGTGACCAGAATCAATTTTTTATCGTGCTGTAAAAATGGAAATTGCTTAGCGAGTTTATCTCGCATGTTTTGATCGCTGTCTATTTGCTGATTAACATCGAGCAGAGCATCGATGACTGAATTACCGGTGACGAAGATGCTATCTGGTGCGATGTTTTCTAAAATGAGATTTTTAAGTGAGCCTATAGTGGGCGTGTAATGCTGATCAGCAATACTGCCTGTGAGCATTCGCATTCCTTCTTCCGGCCAAGGCGAGTAGATGTTACCTGTGCGTAATCCCGCTTCAACATGACCCACAGCAACTTTATGATAATAAGCAGATAAAGTACTTGCAAATGAAGTGGCTGTGTCACCATGAACGAGTATTCTTTCAGGATTAAATTGAGCGAAAATGGGTTTAAGTCCATGTAAAATGGCGGTTGTGACATCGGTGAGATCTTGCCCTGGCTTCATAATGTTTAAATCATAGTCAGGAACAATGTCAAATAAGGCTAAGACTTGATCTAACATCTCCCTATGCTGACCTGTTACACATACCTTAATATTGACATCATCTCGAGCGTTGAATGCTTTGATGACAGGGGCCATTTTAATGGCTTCAGGCCGAGTGCCAAAGACTATTAAGATCCGTTTCGTGGTTATCATATCAATCTCCTTATGTTTTTATGTAAAACCAATATCCACTTGAATCTGTGCTAACCTGTGTTTCCAAGTATGTTGATCTAGCACAATTTCCTGGATGATTTTTGCATCTTTTAATCTCTTGCTTTCTTCTTGTAAGTATTCATGACAAAGACTCACAACCGAATCTGCATTTTGGATTTGGACTATATGGGAGCCAAAGATATGTTTTATGGCATAAGAAGGCGTGCTGAGCATTGGACTGGCACATGCGGCTAATTCAAATACACGCCTTGATAGCATGGTATGAGAGCTTTGAACGGTATTAAAATTGATATACAGTTGGTATCGCTTATAAAGAGAATAGACCGCTTGTTCGGATACTGCGGGTCGGCAATTTTCTTTTAGTGAGTCGGGAAAGCTACACGATTGCTCAGAGCGCCAAAAACGATCGAATATCACTAATTGATGTTGTTTTAATGCCAAGAGCATTTTCTGTTGATCTTCACTACGTTTAGGGAATTCATTACCATAAAAACCGCCTAAAAAAGCAATATTAGATAGTCTCTGTTGCTGTGGATATACCAAATGTAATTTGGGTTGTGCGGCAAACATAAGGATACTGATACGATCAAAGTGATGATCTAAAGCCTGATATCTCGGAATACAGTTCACATCAGTGGTGTAAAGCGTATTGAAAAGTATGGCTGCTTGTGCGAAGCGTTTAAAGTGAATAGGATCTTCTTTATTCCAGAAAACGGTAGGTATTGATTTTTTTTGACAATATAGAGTCAGTTTTCTTAATGCCGATGTTTCTACTGATTTGTCTAAATCGACTATTTTTTTTTGCCAAGTATTTTTATACCCTCTCCAAGCAGATTCTACAAACAACAGATCGGGTTTATGAATGTTAATACACCAGCGCCAATTTAAAGGTGTTAAATGGATCAAGTGTGCTTCTTCTATTAAACCTAAGTGAGTGGCTTCATCGACGATAACGGCAATTTTAAGTTTTTGGTGCATAGTAACTTGGCTATATTTAAATGGCTAAGACCACGGCTGCGGCCATAGTGATTTGAAAGATAATTTGGGTAATATCTTTGGCTAATTGGAAGCCTTTTTCATCAGGTTTTGAGATGACGAATATCTCATCGCCAGGACCAATAATGTGAACTTCAGACAATTTCCCATTAGCGGTGATAAAGCTGCCATTGGGTTTCATGATGAGAATATTCATGTCATCAAGATCGGTATTGGTCCCTCCAGCCTTATCAATGAACGCTTCAATATCCAATTTTGGATTATAGGCAATAGCCGTTGGGAACATGACTTCACCGTGGATCATAATGAGATTACGTTTTGCTGGAATGACGATACGATCCCCTTGCTGGAGAATAATTTGATTGAACTCTGCTTTATCAGCAAGTAACACTTGGCCTTTAGGTTCAACTTGCCTTGCTTTCTCTATCCATTGAAGAATAATCTTAGATTCTGCTTGCCTCAGTTGAGCTGTTTCTGTGGTATCGGAGCGTTTAGTGAGAACATTTTGTTCTAGGGCAGATAAAGAGGCTTGCAACATATCATATTGTCTCTTCGCTACGGATTGACGGTAAAGCTGAACAGCATCTTGATTTGAAAGAGTGGTAAATTGAGTTCGGGCAAGTAAATCCGCTAGGCTAGCGCCCCAAGGTAGTACCATTTCTTGAGCAGAATTATGTTCGCCAATTAAATCGATGCTGATACTGTTTGCCCTTAATTGAGAACTGACTTTGATAAGAGCGCCTGCGGGGACACTGATATATTTGGCACGGGCAAGGGTATATTGTTTAGCATTAACTGGGCGATTGCTCGCGTCATAAGTCTGATTAGGTTGAGGTTGCGTGTTAGAGATAGGGCGAGCAGACTCTGCGGCAATGATGGTGACATGTGTTGCTTGCTCATCAACAACAACAGCATTAAGGATTTGAGCGAGATTGGAGTTTGATGCTAATTCATATTGGCCACTGAAGCCAACGTTACCTTCAACGGTCACTTCTCCTTGTTTGGGACCGATAAAAATGACATCGCCATTTTGAAATTGTTGGGAAGGAAGGGTACCAAGTTGCAGAAAGTCATATAAATCTATTTGTTTAAGTGTCTTGTTGTTGCGTTTAAGTTGAATGTTGCGGTAACTGCCGATATCTTCTCTTATGCCGCCAGCTTGATCGATGAAACGTAAAACACTATCAGCACTTTGTCCTTGATAGAGACCCGGTTTGTTGACCATACCCGATAGAAAAACTTTTATTTGTTGGCTTGACATCAGTGACACATAAACTTCAACATTGGCTTTATAAACACGTTTAACGCTGTTGAGGATTACCTGATTGAGCTTGGCATTGGTGACGCCTAATACTTTAATCGGGCCTACCTTGGGAATGAATATATTACCTTGAGGATCAATGGTCACTTCAGATTGATAATCGATTGCCCCCCAAACTTGAATAAGCAGTTTGTCACCTTGTGTTAAGTGATAATTGGGATCGGTGGCAGAAAAAGAATATTGGCTGAATCCACCACTGAATAACCAATCGCCATAGCGTTGCTCATTATGACTGCTATAAATACTGGTGGTTTTTTCAGCTGTCGCTTCTTGTTGTAATGAAACGGATGCAATGGCAGGAAAGAGACTCACACAAAGCCCTGTTATGACGATGAGTCGTCGCATTAAATATTTCATTCTCTGTGATCCTTAACAATAGCGATGATTAGCCGCCCTACAAGATAAATGAGTAATAACACCACAAACCAAGTCATGATGTTATAAAGGCGTTTAGGGTAAAGACTGTCTTGGGCAATACGAGGCTGTTCAACAACGAGCAAATGTTTTAGCTTTTTGAATGATTCTGTACGGATCCTTTCTAAGCTAGCCAATGAAGATTGATAAAGATCAGTTGCTAGACGAGTGTTGAGCTCAATTTCTTTGAAATCTAAGTTGACTTTATTCAGTGAAGGTTGATTGGGTTGTATTAGTTTGTGTTTTTCTTGTTGTAATTGCTGCTCTAATGCTTCAATTTGATATTTTTTGGCGATGATCTCACTGGCATCATTGCGCATGTAGGCGTTAAGTGATTTGAGCTCTGCTTGCTTGGTCATAATTTGTGAAGCAAGTTGATTCATGGCACTAAGCAAAGCGCTGCTTTGTTGTTCTGGATTGTATAACTTGGACTTATCTTGAAAGTTGATTAATTTTATTTGTTCTTTTTTAAGCTTGTCATAGGCTCGATTGACTTCTTCTTCAGCATACTGCATTTGCTGCTTTGCCATTTTCTCACCTAATTGATTGATGAACTGTTCACTTATTATTAGCAAGGATTGCGTTAATTTTAGAGCGTAATCAGGTGTATACCCTTGTATTTCGACGGTGAGTATTTCGGATAGTTCATTGTATTGAATCTTTAAATGATCTTGATAATATTGTATAAAATCTTCTTTAGTACTCTGATTATTCAAACGACTGACGAGATCCCATTGGCTATTTTGATAATGTCGTTTAAGGTAAAGCTTGTTATCGAGTGCTAATGCCATTTCTGGCGATTGGATATATTCTTGTAATATTAGGGCGTCACGCATAGAAGGAGAAGCTGTGCCAATGGCCGCGAGTCCAAGCAATGGAAGTTCATTGCTACCACTTTGTTTTACGATGAATTGAGTTTGACTCACATAGCGAGGGGAAGCCATTAAGCTGAAATAAATAACGACAATAATGGATGCCAAGATAACCAGCGCAAAGGAGCCTAATTTTGCCCAAGTTTGATATAAGGTCTTTCGGGTGGTGATGTAGGCTTTTGAGTCCGCTAAAAACAATTTTGGATCGCGACGTAATTTTCGAAACTTACGCTGGGCTGGACTCAATACCATGGGGGGATGATTGCTTTTCTTGAGTGCGTCTGTTTGCTGACTATTTGGCATAAGTTGATTGATACTCTTTAATGGCATCGGTGAGCTTGTCAAAATAAAATAAATTTTGATGTTTGATCACTAAGCCTGCTTGGCAATGTTGTTTGAGTTCAGATATCGAGTGATTGACCATAATGAGTTTTGTTTTGGCGTATTTTTCTTCTAATAAGGCTTCACTTTTTTGCTTAAAGTTAGCATCGCCTACCGCACTGAGTTCATCAATCAGTAAAATATCAAAATCAAAGTCAAATGCCATCGTTAATCCGAAAGTGATCCTTGAGCGCATACCACTGGAGTAGCTCTTGACCGGCTCATCAAAAAATTTACCTATTTCGGCAAAATCTTCGACTTTATTTTCAATTGGATAAGTATTTTTATAACCATGAATACGAGCAACAAAACGCACATTTTCTCTTGCAGTCATTGACCCTTGAAGACCTCCTTGTAAACCTAAAGGCCATGAGATATTGAGGGGTGAATGGATTTGACCTTTACTGGGATTATCGGCCCCTCCCATGAGGCGAATAAGTGTTGATTTTCCTACACCATTAGGCCCTAGAACGGCAATGTTTTTGTCTGTAGGAAGGCAGAGGTTAACGTTTTTAAAAACATAATGAGGTCCTTTTTTCGTCAGGAAATATTTACTTAATTTATCAAAATAAATCATAAGTTGATAAACCTTTGGCGAGATAAGTGAAATAAGGCTAGCCCAGAACTAAAACTAACTAAAGCGCAAAAACTCAAATAAAACCAGCTTCCTACAGGGCTCTCATAAGCTTTGAAAAAACTATCTCTACTCAGTTCAATCGCATGAAAAATGGGATTCCAATCCAATAAATGCCAATATTGAGGAGGGATCATGACGGCGCAAAAAAAGATCCCAGAAATAAAAAATAAAGGTCGAGTAATCATCGCGGTAAATTTACTCGCATCTTTCCAGTAACTAATTGCTGTACATAGGATGAGTCCTAACCCGACAGTAAAAATAATCAGTAAGGTGCTTGCGCTGAGTAGACCGAGTACATTATCTGGCCAAGCATTAAACCCTAGCCAAGCCATGACACTAAATATGAGTACATAAACTAAAAGAAATGTTACTAACTCAATGATAATTCTTGTAATTACTGGATCGATGGCGGTGACTTGCCGATAGCTCAATAAGCCTTTATTGGCATCGACAGCGGCTGATAATTGAGTGAGTAAATTGCCAAATAGTTTGAAAGGTAACATGCCAGTAAATAAAAATAATGCTATGGGGATGTTGGAAACACTGTTACGGCCAATGATTGAAAATACAATCCCCATAATCATCACTTGAGCAATAGGTTCTGCTATGGCCCAAAAATATCCGAGTCGATTATTACCAAAGCGTGTTTTGAGTTCTCGCATCATTAATGCAAAAATAACATCAAACATTATTTGGCGGCTTGTTCTTTTTTGAACTACTATTTTTTGGAGTTCTTTCGAATGAACTAAATAGGACATTTTTATGAACCTTTTAAGTGTTCTTAAAAAATAATGAAAATAAGGTGTTCAGTATTTATCATTTATAATGATAGCGATTTATTGTAGTTGGTACTAACCTTTTTATATTATGTGAATAGAAATTGGTATTACATTTTATTCATTAATTTTTAAGTCAATTTAATTGTGAGTATTATGTAAAGTAAAAACAGCCTTAGTCTAAATGTATTAATACTTTAATGGATGTATACCATAATAACGAGTTAATTAACTAGGTTTATGTTTAGGTTTACTTTTATTTAGGCATAGCTACCGCACTAAATGATACCCTTTACATTATTTATTTAAAATATTATGTTTTTCGGTTTTTTAATTTTATGTTTAAAGTCTTAGTACAATAGAATTAAGACTGATCATGAATAAAGTCAATAAATCGTCTTATTGATGGCTCTATAACAGCTTTAATAAGACGATTTTTATCGTTGCTTTAAATAGCCTTTATACTTTGTATGATAAAGCTTAAATGTGACATTTTTATTCACTTAGTTGTATGAAGATAACAACTTGATATCTTTATGTCTATATTGTCTTTGCTTTTTGCCTTATCACATTTAATGTAAAGCTAATAATTGTCTGATTTACCTGTCATAAAGTTTTAAATTCATTATTTATTTTTCATCTTAGCTAGCAGAAAGCAAGTTTGTCATTTTCGTTATTTCAATATCCCATGTCTTATTATTCTTTATAAACTCTATATCTTTGCTTATGGTACTCATTATTTCAGGGTAATTATGCATTAATAATAATATGTTTTTTTTCAGTGAGTTAATGTTTTCCGGTTCAGTGAATAGTACCGATTTAATGCCTTCTAGTAATTCGGTTAAGGCTGGAAGGTGCGATACTATGATAGGTAAACCATGCCACAATGCTTCCATAGGTTTGAGAGGGGGGACCATTCGAGTGACTTCACAATTGATGCGTGGAATAACGACACTATGATATTGAGGATAGAGGCTCATCATCGCATTTTGAGGGATTTTACCATGATAATTAATATTATTACTTGCCAGTTTAGAGAGTACCTGTTTTACAGTTTCTAGATAAGGGCCGTCACCATAAATATCGAGACTAATTTTATAATGCGTTAATTCTGATACTGCACGAATGAGAATTTCAACACCTTCATAAAAGACGAGGCTACCTGCATAAAGTAGCTTGAACTCTTGCCCTTTTCGATAGGAACGCAATGTTTTTGTTGCCATAACGCTATGAATGTCTATCCCGTTATTCAATATTAAAGTGGGTATAGACTTATTATGATGGTACTTACTTCTCATGATATCAGTAATAAAAATATTGGCACTGGCGTGATCTAAAACGAACTGTTCCATTCTATCTTCATAATTAAATTGCTCACTATTTCTGAATTCAAGAGATTTGCTGCCACCAGTAACATGCCACATGCCCCTCGCTTCATAAATGAAAGGTATTTTACATTTACCCCCAGCTAAATAACCAGCCAAGCCATTGATATAGTTTGAAGATGCTTGAATAATATCGACATTGCGATAGCGAACAATATCGGCAATTTTTTGAGCATACTGTAAGGCATATTTCAAATCGCTATCAACTTTATATTGTCTTGTTCCTGTTATGGCAATAATTTCAATTCCTTCAATCCATTGAGTGGACTTTTTTGGCAGTGTTCTATGCTTGGCGAGATCCCAGGGATAGCCTAAGCGTGTGACGATAAGGACTTGGTAACCTTGTGCTTGATAAGCTTTGGCTTCATATAATGTCCTGAGTGCGTAGCCTGCACTATCATAAGGCAGGCTGTTATGCACTACGAGTAATATGGTCTTGCAAGCTTTGATTGAATAAAGTTGCTTTGCATTAATGTTTGTAAGAGAGGAGTTGAGTACTCTGATACAGTGAATTAATCGATTTAAGCGCTTTATATCATGTTTTTTTTTATTTTTTATTTTTAAAAGTAATAAGAGTGGGAGTGTTATATAGCCTCTTTTAATTAAAAGGCTATGTCGTTTAAGTAATGATTTTCGTTTGTAAATAAAAAATATGATACTTGGATAGTAAATTTTAGTGAGGATGAATTTTGTTATCTTTGAGTAAATTAATTTATGCCTAAAGCTTATTAATATTTTATACATGCAACTAAATCTCTAAAGGAGAGGGACTCTTTATTTTTAGGTGAGTTTATGTTGTTCTATCTAGGGTGGTTTTTGTTATGTCATTGGAGGATAACTCTTGAATATGGATAGTAAGGTCATTATTGTCTTTTTTATATAGGTAAGTGCTTATGTAAAAGTTTACAAAGGTTGGGTTTAGCCTCAGGGGCAGATCGTGAACGTTATTTGAGCAATTTCAAGGGAATATTGACCTGAACAAGTGCTTGTGATCTTATACTCCTTTTAAATGATACCCCGCACTAAAACTGGACACTCAATTAAGCGACTTTTTGCTGTTCATAATGCAGTGGGCTTTGATACCCAATTGCACTATGCCTTCTTGTTCGATTGTAATCA
>NZ_JAKIKS010000109.1 GCF_023284005.1 Shewanella surugensis | reverse complement strand
AAAAAGTTCCAATCCCAAGCCGCGCTATTATGTGACAAAACCGACTTATCTCTTTGGCTATCTGCGCCGTTTTTTACCATCAAGTCTGCTTGACCGTATTTTAGCGAAAGGGGATTAATAGAGAATCGTGTGTTAGTTCTACAGAATTAATTTAATCAGTGTTTTAAGGTGATCCGCAATTTTCTCGAAGCAAAGAAGCAAATTCAATCAGCGCACAACGGTGAAGGAATGGTTGAATTATATGAAATTTGGGGTAAAGCCGATTTTATCCGTGGTTGTGATTTTATCGACAGACAAGTGATCCCGTCTCATTTAACGGTTGGTTATCACAAACATAGCAATAATGAAGAGATGTATATAATTCTTGAGGGCACAGGAACAATGACCATCGATAGCCAAGAAGTTAAGGTTAAAAAAGGCGACATGATTAAAAACCCGCCATATGGTGAACACGGGCTAGTGAATGACTCCAACGACAATATTGATCTGTTAATTATTCAAATGAATCTTGAGTAATAGGGATAGACCAAGATCTTTGAAAGTCCAGAACGTCAGAGGGCGTTCAATGATCTTGGTATCGTTTATTTAGTTAAATTTTTGCTGATCTCTACCCCAATAGCTGGTATGAAGCCCCTTCATTTTGCTGGCTGGGGGGTTGTTACCTTTTTGTTCTAAGAAAACAAAATCGCCATCTTTTACCCAAGCTTTGGTTTGGGCTACTTCTCTAGGTGTTTCTAACCATTGCGATACCTCATCTGTTCCCCATTGATCCGTGTCGATGACTCTTCCTAAGCGATGGAGTGTTTCTACATGTCGTTGAAGGCTAACAAGCCTTGTTTGTGCAGCGGCTAAGGCATCCCCAGACAGTAATCCAGCGGTTGCTTGTTGTAAATCTTCTGCTTTCATTTGTTTGATTGTGTGATACATTTCTCTATCAACCACAGTGGGGTATTTTTGCAAATGGCTGCCATTTTTTCTGATATCGGTGCCTAAGGACTCCCATTCGGGTCCCATACAAGAGTCATTATCGATAGCGGTTAATTTGGCTATACCCGATTGTGAATTGATGTCGATGAGATAATTCCCCCTATGCCTATCCATTTGACCGGTAATAATATCAAGCAGCTGCATTTTAATAAATTGAGGTTGTAGTTGTGCTTTTAAAGCAGGATCATTAGAATTGAACTTTATTTCTTTAGCGACAGTACCTTGGGCTTTATCCATGACAATACCCAGCTTACCGTTATGCTGAGCAAAGTCGGTTTTAGCGGATATATTAAAGCCTAATAAAGTATCGATTCGACTGGTAACCACGGCGCGTTCTAACAGCCTTGGGGAGCTATGGTCAATTCCGATGGCCATAGCACTAGTGAAGTAACCTCCACTTTGTGAGGCTAACTTTTCATCGTCGCCTTTAAAGACTTTGATACTGTCTCCGTAGTTAGCTTGCATCACCTCATGGGCAGCGCCTTTTCCGAGCGGCCTCATTTTCCCAGATAAATTATCATCGGTAAATTGGTTTGCTTGCGTTAATAAATATTCATGCCGGACCGCTCTTACTCCAGCTCTGATCGCTTCGGAAATATTTGATATTTCGGCATTGAATGATTTTAATTGATTACCTAATGCTTGTTTAGGATCGGCACGCATTTCAGTGGTTAAGTTGAGCATTTCTAGGTTAAGTTGCTTTAATGCGGTTTCTGATAATGATAATTTTTGTAGCCCTTGTCTTGCTCTTAACTCCAGAGATTGACTGTCTTCATCTTCACTCGCGGTATTGATGAAGTCCTTTAAATAAGTAATCCCTGCTTCGACTTCATGTTTAGTTTGTGTGTCGAGTTCATTTTGGACCCTAGGGCTTGCTTTTATGCTATCAGACAGGTTTAAAAATAGCTCGGTATGCACGGCTTGATGGACTGCTATCATTTGTTCAGATTGATAATAAAGTGCACTGTGTCTGTTGGCGTATTCAGTTTTGTCAATGATTTTGCTTTTAAGCTGGGCCTTTAGTTCGGTAGCACTTTGATTAATCTCTGCTCTAGCATTGGTTAGTTTCTGATTTAAAAGGTGCAGTTCTCCATCTGTGACGGCCATAGAGTAGAGGCTTAGACGTAATAAAGAATTTAAGTTTGCTTCATAAGGTACATTCAATTTTCCGCATTGGCTTTTCAACGATGCTAAGGCATCATTGATGGAGGCTAAACTTTGTACGTTAGGGTTTTCCAATGCTGTGAGCAGTTTCGTCATTGTTTGCTCAGTTAGTGGTGAGCGAGCAATTTGATGTTTAGCCACGCACTGGCGAACTTGTTCTAGATAATTTTGTTTTTTTTGTGAAAAATCGGCTTTTTTATACGTGAGTAGTGTGGCTTCTATTTGATCTAATTCATTATCACTTAATGTATTTAGCTTATGATCTAATCCTTCCATGAGTAGTGAGCCATAATTTTTAACTTGAGTATCACATTCAATAAGGTTGGCTTGATGCCTAAGCATGGTAAATTGAGTTGTTGCGGCTTCAAGGTCTTTACTGGATAGTTTATCCACTAAAAAATCAAGGCGTTGGTTAAAGTTACTGGTTGCATTTTCTATTCGATTATTTGCTAGCTTTTGTATGCTTTCATTATCACCCAAATTAACAATGAAATCTCGCAGTTGCTTCATACCCACTAAGAGTTCTTCTCCTGTGCGTAGAAAAAAATTCTTATGCTGACAAGCTTGGGCTATTCCTTGAGAGTTTGTATCAATAGAGTATTTTTTTGATAGGGTTGAATGTTGAGTGTTCGTATCCGTTATCGTCGTGCTTTGCTGTGCTCTATCGAGAGTTAAACTAAAATCGGTCAAAGGAGGATCCTTAAAATACAAATGAGCGTATCGAGTGGGAAAAGATTAAAGGGGTTGAGTTAATGCTTGCTGGACTTGTTCGAGTACTGGCAAGTTATTCTCATACCATGTCGGTACAGAGTCAGAATGTTGCCAGCCCCAACCCTGAGGATACAATGTTGAATCGATCACAATGAGTTGAGCTTCAAAGGCAAGGTGTTTCTTGTGTACTTGAGATAAGATATCTTTCAATATGCTAAAACGGGCTTCAAGTTGTTTCTTAGCAAGATTAGGCTCTAATAGAGCGCCCCCCCAAGGAATTTGTATTGCTAAAGTACACTTATTCCATTTTAGGTAGTAGTAAAATACCCAATTATTAATACCATAGCCTGCTTGCCCTAAAGCAAAGAAGTCATCATCAATTGCTGACAGCTCTGTTAAGTATTGGGGTAAATCATAGGGTGAGCTTATGAGCGGCTGAGTGCTAAGCATTAAATTATCATGCTCATTGAGTTTAGGGAGCAGTTGTCTTGGAAGAGGGGGAACGGGTAACCCAGCTTGTGTCAGTAGGGTACGAATATCTTGCTCTAGCATATGATAAGCCTCATGTGAAAATGCTTGGGTGACTAGGTTACCGCCTCATTGTTATCAATGTTAATCGGGGGTTAACAAATGATTTTGCCACTGCAAGGCATGAGCAATCAATAATTCAAGTTCATGCGTAAAATTAGCGATATTCAATGCTTCATTTGAAAGTAATTGCTGTAATGTAACGTGTTGATTATTAATTGCAAAGCAAGCTTTTCCCGTTCCTTGACCAAATGCATTAGCTTCAAGTAAAAGAGTCAATTGCTCTTTGGATAATAATGGGCTATGTCCAATGTCAGAGTACATATAAAGTGCATTATCATCTAACCACTCTAAGTCGATAACGAGCTGATTATCAATTACTAATCGACAAACATTATCACTGTTAAATGCTAATGCCGGATTACCCAACTCAAGTCTTAATTGAGCGATAAAGTCATCTTTATACATTTGTTATCTTTGCTACCTTAAAGTAGGGTTTTAAACTTAAGTCTAATGAAGTTAGTTTGGGTAATTTAAACGATTAATATATATTCGATACCAATATTTAGTATTTGCTGATCAAAACTGGTCAGACAAGTAGGGTTTAGGGGTTTTCAGATCACTAGTTTACTTATGGTCTGGTTTACAATCCCAGTTCGCGTAGGGTTGATTATCAAAGTATTGCGAACCATTCAACACTACTCTTTAGCTGGTTCGCATCGGGTATACTCAATTCAAACTATGATCCTTTGCTTACTTGAGCATTTCAGAGCCTATCTTGCTCTTTTTCCTCGAACACAAATGTGTTAATTATTTTTTATCAAGTACGTATATTGACAAGATTTTGACGATAAGGTAGGCTGGAAAACGTACATATACCACTCTTAATACATTCAACTGAACACTAATTAACACCCCCAAAGCTTCATGTCTAGTTTAGACCATATCAACCAGCCTCTGTCTGCTTGATGTCGTTTCTATTACGCCACCGCTCCCCCAGTTCACCGCCTACGGCTTAAGGCAAATCTTCTGATCGCCGAATTCAACTAATCCAACCCAAGGAAAACACTATGAGGATCTCAAAAGTCCACAGGGATAACTATGCCCTTTTAAAATCACTCAACATCATATCGAACAAAGTACTCCCGTTGCTTATCACATCCAACATGAAAGATTCCATGTCACTAGTTGCACAAGAAATACAGTTTTTAGATGGCTATATGATCGAAGGCACTAAAGGACTATCTCTTGTTAATTATCATAGAAACAACACCTTTCATACGACCTGCAGTCCAGAGATGAAAATGCTCGTTAACTGTGACAAACAATGGGTGCTGGCAAAAGCATTTCAACAAGACAACCCCCCAATATATCTCTCAATCCCCCGTTCTGATCACCCCATCACGAATGGTATGGAGAAAGAATTAAACCATGTCTTAAATCAGTGGCTAAAAGAGCTCATTGCCGAAGGTCATGGCCATCATTGGAAATAAGCGAGTAAGGAAAATAATCATGGAAGACATCAAACACACATTAGAACAACTCAGCCATCACTCTAACGATAGTAACAATGACAAATATTTGTTTAAACAACTAGATAGTGTAGCTCAACGTAATTATCAATTAATGAAGGAACTAAATCTAATCAAGAGACATATCCCTATACTGTTCATTGTTGTTAGTCAAAATACGACTGACACTAGCGTACACGGGTTCTATGTAAACCCCACTGAAAAGCCCACAGTAGAGCACTACAACCCCAAAGCTAAAGATAAAAATAACCCTCACGACTGGGGGAAATGTAATGTAAGCACAAAGATGCTCATCATTCCAAAGAGTAACTGGGTATTGGGAACAGAGATAGAATCCCCTCCCACCAACTTCTCTTTAGTAAGCCACCTCGACACCCCTAACGAATCATAAATAGGCCATAAAGATGCGCTGAGGTTTGTTGATATTGGACATTGAGTTTAAAACCGTTTCTACTATACAACTCATGGGTAGCTTTTTCTTTTATTTGATGTCAGAAACCAGATTGTCGCAGAACTTATCCATGAACTCCTCAATATTTATTCATCAATAAAAACTGTCCGAACTGTTGTAGTAGTATTACATATATGTATTTTATTTATATTTAGATAAGTAATAATATCAGTATGTTAAATGAAGTCTGGATAATAAGGTATTACATTTTTAATTATGAATCCTTATGGCATTATGTAAACTATATGAGACAAATTAATTTAACAATTTATGCTTTTTAATGGTTGCCAATATGTAGCCATGGTGTAAATTACTGCGGCAGGTGAGAAGGCAATGCTATGCCTGTAATACTTTTTGGTGACTTACATTGATAAAGATCACCTTGATTAATAACAAATATGTTTTCGCTTAAGGTTTGCCGATAAGGAAATGATTAAAAATGCCATATAATGTGTCAACTTGCCTGATGCAAGGGCTTAGCCAGTTAGGGATTCGTCATGCTTTTGGTGTAAGTGGTGGTGGGATCGCCCATCTCTATGACGGTATTTTACACAGTGAGCTAGAAATGTCTCACTTTAGGCATGAGTCCGGTGCCGTCTTTGCCGCAGCCGAAGCCTATTTTGCAAATCAAGAACCTGTGGTTGTGTTTGTAACAACCGGCCCTGGGATTATTAATTCTTTAAATGCATTGATGGCGGCAAAAACAGAAGGCGCTAAACTTATTTTTTTATCGGGTTGCACGGGGGCTTCTCAGCGTGGCAGGGGAGCAATACAAGAAACCAGTCACCTAACCACTCCCCAAAGCAGTATTTTTTCACCTAGTGAGTTTTTTGATTTTGCACTTAGAGTAGAGTCGGGGAGTGAGTTACCTACCTTAATGCAACAATTATCGGTTGGTTTATCCCAATCTCAAGGTTTTATTGCACATGTATCCTTACCTATGGATTTACAAGGTGCTTTTTGTGAACCGATGGATTTTAAATTATCAATTTGCCATTCATCTATTGGTATCTCCGATGAAATTGCTGAAAAGGGCGCGGCCCTATTAACACAAGATAAATTTGCTGTTTGGGTCGGCTTTGGTGCACGCAAGGCATCTGAAGAAATCAAAGTGTTAGTTGAGCGAACTCAGGCGCGTGTTTTTTGTACCCCGCGCGCGAAAGGCATTTTTCCTGAAAATCATGAATATTTTGTAGGCGTTACAGGCATGGGGGGTCATGATGAAGTTGATGTATTTAATCGTGATTATCGGCCTGATTGGATTTTAGTATTGGGAACGCGTCTAGGTGAATCCTCTTGTTTCTGGCAAAAAAATATGGAACCTAAAAAAGGCTTTATTCATGTCGATATTGACAGTCGTGCATTTGGTGTCGGGTTTAATCAATGTTATACCATGGGAATACAAGCGGATATAAAAGTATTTTTACAACAATTGTTGGCAAAACTGCCCCCTCAATCAAGTTTTGCGAATTCTTCGCCTACTTTTAATAACCTGCGTGCATTTGCGACATCAACTAATTGGGAGCAACAAGTGTTTGAGGCGGACTCGCCTCCTCAGGTGTCTTTATTAATGGCTGCATTACAAGAGTTTGTTATTAATAAGACAGATGCAATCATTATGGCCGAATGTGGTAATGCGTTTGCTTGGACGAACCATTATTTACGCTTCGATTTACCAAATCGTTACCGTGTCAGTACCTTCTATGGCTCTATGGGACATTTTGGTGCAGGTGTTGTTGGCGCAGCTAAGGTGCACCATGATAAAGCATTTACTGTGATTGGTGACGGTTCAATGTTAATGCAACATGAAGTTCATACCGCAGTGAATTATCGGCTGCCTGCTGTGTGGATAGTATTAAATGATGCTGGGTATGGTCTTTGTGAAATGGGGCTAAAAGCCATGGAGCTTAAAGCTGATGAGACGTCATTCGAAGAGGTTGATTTTGTCCAGTATGCTAATTCTTTAGGTGCCAAAGGGTACACGGTGAACTCCAATGCCGATATCCAACCAGCTGTGTTGGCGGCGTTACATGCTTCCGGGCCATTCATTATCGATGTAAAAATTATGAATACTAATGAAAAGTCGCCTTTTATGGGTCGTATTGAAAGTCTTAAGCAACAAGCAAAAGGTGCGCAGAGTAATGTACCTGCGTGGGGATTAAACGAAGATAAGAAGTGTCGAGAGTAAAGGAATGCTACTAAATAATCTAGAAAGGACACAAAATAAAGTATCTAAATCGAGTTCGATGAATGTCAAAGATCAACAAGAGATTTATCTTGATGGAGAATCGTTAAAGATAGAACATTTAGTGGCAGTTGCGATAGAAAATAAATCTGTTTATTTATCTAATTCTAGGGCTGTAACAGACAAAATTGATAAGGCGCATCAATGTTTACAAGAGTTCGTTAAAAGTGGAGTGCCCATTTATGGGGTGACTACCAATTTTGGCGGCTTAGCGCATCAAAGTATCGAGCCTCAACATTGCCAGCAATTACAACAAAATTTAATAAAAGCGTTAAAAACAGGAGCTGGAGATAAATTAAGTGTTGCAGACGTTAGAGCTGCGATGGTCGTTAGAGCTAATGCTTTGATGAAAGGTGCATCAGGGATCCGCTTGGAAGTGATTCATCGACTCATGATATTTTTAAATGCAGGCATGACACCTGTGGTTTATGAATTAGGCTCTATTGGTGCCAGTGGTGATTTGGTGCCATTAAGTTATATTGCTGGCGCTATTATTGGCTTAGATGATTCTTATCAGGTTGAGTATCAAGGGAATATCATTGATGCTTTAGCAGCATTGAAAATATTAAATTTACCGCCATTAACATTAGAGCCAAAAGAGGCGTTATCTTTAATTAATGGTACGTCAGTCATGGCAGGAATTGCGAGTAATTGTGCCTATGAAGCTGAATTACTCACTCGGTTGTCGCTCTACTGTCATGCTTTTTTTATTCAGGCATTGAAGGGTTCTATCGATCCTTTTCATGAGTTTACTAATAGCTTAAAACCTCATTCAGGACAAATGCAGGCTGCGCATTACATGAGGCAATTATTGGATGGGTCTAGCTTAGTTAAAAAAGGCAATATCAATGTTAAAAAGGTAGATGGGCATCAAGTTTTTGATGATCTCGTTCAAGATCGTTATTCGATCCGATGCTTACCACAGTATTTAAGTCCTTGCATTGAAACGATTCAAAATATTGCATCTAGTTTAAATATTGAAATTAACTCAGCAACTGATAATCCATTAATTGATGTGGAAAATAATACTTTTCATTACACCGGAAACTTTTTAGGTTTAGATATTGCGGTGAATATGGACAGGTTACGACATACTATAGGCTTGATATCAAAGCATTTAGATGTACAAATTGCGTTATTGGTCAGTCCAGAATTTAACCGTGGTTTACCTGGTTCTTTGGTGGGTAATCAAGATAATTTGAATTTAGGTTTAAAAGGGTTGCAGCTGTGCGCAAACTCTATTATGCCAATGTTAACCTATTACGGTAATTCTATTAGTGATCGTTTTCCTACGCATGCAGAGCAATATAATCAAAATATCAATAGTCAAGGCATGGCGGCGTCAGTGTTTACCACTAAGTCTCTTTATTTGTTTAAACAATATTCAGCCATTGCTTTATTGTTTGGCATACAAGCCGTTGAACAGCGTTGCTTGAAAGAGTATGGCAGTTGCGATCCGAGGGAGCAGCTTTCTAGAAAAACTTGTGAGTTATATGAATTAATTTATGACACCTTAGGTTTATCAATTAACGCTGAGCGATCGCTAATCCAAAATGATCAGGATCAAGCATTAGATAGCTATATTCTCCAGTTAGTCACGGAATTAGGCAATGGTGGAAAAATAATGGATTATCTTAAATCTCATACTGTTAGTTTACTATCTAAATTTTAGTGGACCATGTTAATAACATAAGGTAAATATAATGGCATCAAATGCTGGTATTGAACAGAAATTAAAGGTATTTGCGCAATGTCAATCTGATGCCATTGCAATAAAGCATATTAATGGCGTTGGCGTTGAATGTGATTCTATTACTTATTTAGAGTTATATCAGCGTTCAGTTTCCATGGCTTATCATTTATTTAAACGCCAACAGGAGATTAAAAACAAATCCGTATTAATTTTACTACAACCTTGCATTGATTTTAGTATCTCATATTTTGCTTGCTTGTTTAGCGGATTACATGGGATTCCTGTTAAGTCACCTGACTTTATGAGTGCTGAAAAAAGTTGTGCTTTTATTCGTTATGTTATTGAACACAGTCAAACGGAAATGATACTTGTTGATGATGAAACATTATCACTATTGAAAATGGATAAAGTGCTCGTTGATTTACTTGATAAGTGCGTTGTTATTAATAGCCAACATATTGAAATTATAGATGAAGATGAAAGACATTCTCTCGTGTTGCCAGACTTTGATAATGAACGAATTAATTATCTTCAATATACATCCGGATCCACGGCTAATGCCAAAGCTGTTGTTGTACGCAATAAACAACTACTTTTTAGTTTACAAAATAACATGGCGGCATGGAATTATTCATCTTTTAGTATGACTGTTAATTGGGCTCCCCATTCGCATGTTTATGGATTAGTTTGTGGTTTGTTACTGCCTCTTTATTCTGGGGGGACGATTATTCTTATTGATCCTAATGATGTGGTAATGAACCCTGAATTGTGGTTACAAACACTTTCTTATTATAAAGGAACACATAGTGGTTGCCCTAATTTTGGCTATGAGCTTTGTAATAACAGATTAAATAAAAAAGAGGTGAGTCAATACGATCTTAGTCACTGGCACTATGCAATAAATGGTGGCGAAATGGTTAAATTAAAGACTATGAAAGACTTTACTGAACTTTTATCTGATAGTGGTTTTCAATTAAGAAGCTCTTGTCCTGCATATGGTATGTCTGAAATGGCAGGATTAATTAGTACACAAAAACCATCACAAAATCCGTCTTGTTTTTATGCAGATAAATACGCATTAACTGACAATAAAGTGTTTGCTCTGGATGCTGATGCTCCTAATAGCACTGCGATAGTCGGGTCAGGCATGCCAGTAGATGGCTTAGATTTAGTTATTGTTGACCCAATACGTAAAGATAATTGTGCTGAAGGTATCGTTGGTGAAGTTTGGCTTAATTCTTTAAGTTATTGTGATGAATATTTATTTGTCGATCCTAAGAAAAATAATAGTCGGAATATATTTAATAATAGGGTGTATTTTGCAACAGGTGATATGGGATTTATTGATCAAGGCCAGTTATTTTTAACCGGCCGTTTAAAAGAGCTGATTATTATTAACGGTAAAAACTATCATCCCCATGATATTGAAACTGTTATTAAAAATATATCACCTGATATGGAGGCACTGACTTGTGTGGCATTTACAGTGGAATCTCATGGGAACTTAGGTCTTTGTATTGTACAAGAAACAAATGAGTATGAAGTTAATTATTTTGTTGAACATAAGAAGGCAATACGTGCACGTGTTTATCAAGAATTCCAATTAAATGTATTAGAGTTTGTGTTTGTTTCACAGGGGCAAATACCTCGTACTGCGAGTGGTAAGTTGCAGCGTGGCAGAGCTGCTAAATTGTATTTAAAAAATGAGTTTATTCAATTTTCTCAGAGTTTAAGTTAACAAATAAGGATAGGTTATGGATCGTAGAAATGTAGATATATTAAGTATAGGAACGTATTTTCCAGAGGAAATACGAACCAATGATTGGTGGTCCGATAATATTGTTAATGTTTGGGCTAAAAATCATGCGAAAACAATGGATCATATTGATACGGCTTTATATAATGGTGGTTTAAGTGATATTGAAACTAAGGTATTTTCAGCCATTAAAGTCTATGCTGATGATCCCTTTAATGGTGCCAAAAAGCGCTATATTGCAGATAAATCCCAGAAATCTTCTGATATGGAAACCATGGCGATACAGAATGCATTAAAAAATGCAGGTATAAAAGCTGAACAGCTCGATTTTATTTTGGTACAAACAACGACACCTGATAATTTATTTTCTACTAATGCAGCATTAGTTCAAACGCGTCTAGGTGCTTCAAATTCCTGCTTTGTTCAATCAACAGAAGGCATGTGTAATGCGTTTCTAACGCAATTGCAATTAGCCCAAGGTTTGATTGAAAGTGAGCAGGCAAAATATGGTGTTATTGTACAATCATCAATGATGTCACCTTATCTAGTCCGCGAAGATTATATGTCTTCACAATTTAGCGATGGTGCCGTTGCCGTAGTGATTGGAGGCAGTACGACTAAGAATGTGTTATCTATGTGCCATCACTCAGATGGTTCCATTGGTAATTACGCGAATTTAGGGATCAGTGATAAGCATTGGTATGAAGATGGTAAAATCCAAGTTTATATAAATGAAACTAATACCTCCCAAGTTATACAAGGGATTAAGTTGGCTAAAGAAATGGTTGAAAAATCACTTCATTTGGCACAAATAGAGAAAAATGAAATTAATTTTTTTGCGGGTCACCAAGGTATCGCATGGTTTAGAGAAGTGACTCAGTCCCATGCAGGATTAGAGAAGGCGAAAAGTTATGATACCTATCCTTCGTGTACTAGCATTATTGGCGGTAATATTCCTTTAATTATTCATGATGCAATGGAGGCGGGAGTGTTGAAAAAAGATGATTTAATTAGTTGCTTTACTCCAGCTGTTGGAACTATTGCTTCTTCAGCGGTATTGAGATGGAAACTTTAGTTCTAAATAGGTGAGCTATGTTAGATACGTACCATGAAAATGAAGTGGTTCAACATATTGTAGCGGAAACGTTAAACATGCCATTTGAGGATATTGATCCTAATGATCAAATTGTTAGTTATGGCATAGATTCTATTCAGAATCTAGCGATTATTGGACGTATTAGGAAGTATTATGCAATTGCTGATTTTCAGGTAAATTTAGCTAATATGAGTATTAATGAGCTGCAGAATGAAGTCATTACTAAAGTGACGCTTTAAATAGATTACAATATTTGCAAATAGGGTTTAAATAGCATTTTGAGTTAGGTTTTTTCAATATTGGCCTCCGTTCGTAATACGTGTAATAAGGTGTCACTTTGAATTGCACATGGTAATAATATCAATAATCTGGACACTTCTATGCGGCGATAGCCCCGTAATTACTGAATTGCTCATATATCGTGGCGACTTTTTCATTACTCAGGTCTAATCCTAATTCGTCAAAAAGTCTGCCCATGAGGTGTTGGTTGAATTTCCTTCGCTTCCTGCTCGCAATAGAAATTACCGTTTTACCTTGAGTATTTTTAGTCTGCCTGTCTTCTATTTTTAGCACATTAAGTGCAGTGAGTGACGCATTGATTTGCATATTAATAGCGTCTTTCCTGAGGGACTGGCAATGAGTTAGCCCTGTATGTTGTTAACCTGAATTCGGTTTAAGCAATGACTAAATTAATAGGTTCCATTAGCTCAATTTCTTCTGCATTTAAATCAAGAGCTGGCTTGTTTTCTTTTAAGCAATAAGCGATGAGTCCACCAAGCATGTTAATCATAAACCCATTGATACTACGGTGTCTGGAGTGTTCAATATAGGAAATATTTTTTAGCTGATCATTAATCGTTTCTATTATAAATCGCTTTTTTAGCATGACTCTGTCCCACAAAGACATTGCTTTTTTCTTCATATTTTTTCTTACATTTGTAATCAATTCCACTCCTTTTTCCCATAATTCACCCGATAAAGCTTTTCCTAAGTAACCTCAGATCGGTTTAACGCATCACTGCCATCGCGTTGAATTCAGCTGATGTTATATTAAGTTGTGGCTTTCTCTCTTTGAGTTGATAAGCCACTAAACCACCTATTATATTGAGCATAAAACCATGCACACTTCGGTGTCTAGTATGTTCTATTTGTGAGATATTTTTTAACTGGTCGTTGATTGTTTCTATGATAAACCGCCTTGATAACATCGCTCTATCCCATAATGATAATGCTTTAGCTTTCATATTCTTACGGACATTATTCACGATACTCACACCCCGTTCGAGTAACTCACTAGCTAATGCTTTGCTGATGTAACCTTTATCAGCATAGAGTTTATCCATTGAATTAACGACCATTTCTTTAACTGGCTTAGTATCATGTATATTTGCAGGCGTGATTTTTGCGGCAACGATACCACCCTGATGATTCACAATTAGGTGAAGTTTAAACCCATAAAACCATCCCATGGTCCCTTTTCCTCGACTCGCTAAGCCTGATAAGGTCTTATGTCTTGGTATTCGTAAATTATGACAGACTTTAATACTCGTTGAATCAATAAATTCTATGCCTGTTGCCTCACTTTTTAAGGATGAAAAATAGTTACAGAGCGGTATTACAGTGTTAGGCATGATTTCAAGGAAGCGGGTATAGCTCAGCAGATTGGGAAATTCTGATTTAAAAAAACGAGCTAAATATCCTGTGTAGAAGTTTTTAAAATCTCGATGATGGGAAGTATGGAAGGCAATGATAATCGTCATGATTTCACTCATTGTCATCCTACCAGAACGCTTACGCTTACGTTTACGCGTTCCATCGGTTAGACATTGTAGTTCCCATTGTGGGATAAAAATAGTACAAAAATCATCGACATCACAAAATATATCTACTAACTTATCCATATGCCCTCTGCGTGATTGATTAATCTTGGTCGAAAGATCTGATCACAACGAGGGCTATTAGTTCAATTTCTTATCCCGAGTTCAGGTTAAGTAGCCTTTGTCACCATATAGCTTACCCGAAAATGGGGTGACCATTTCTGAAACGGGTACTCGATCATCAACGTTACCTTCTGTTATTTTCACGGATAATATCTTACCAAGGTGATTAACGATTAAATGTAATTTAAACCCAAATGACCACCCCATAGTGGGGTTGTAAGCCGGAACCCCTGAATGTACCTGATGCGAGCATGGAACCAGATTTACCTAAGGGTGCTCAAGTACTTATTAACCGTAACGACACGCGAATTGAGCATGCGGATATTTACGCGATTAAAGAGCCAAATGGGCGAGTTTGGTTACGCTGGATACGTAAAAACCTAGGTAACACATACACACTATACGCTAATGATCAAACCCATAACCCCGAGCAAACTTTGAGTGAAGACGTGTTTAAAGAACTAGATTTGTTGGGTCGTTACGTTTGGATTGGAAGCTGGCGCGAGAAATAACTGTCCCCCCTCTAGAAAGGCGCAATGACTGGGCTTTTTTATTACTCTAACTTATCACCATTTTTTTGGTGTATTTTCCAGATCCTTTTAACTTGGCTTTCGCTACAACCAGCTAACTGAGCGGTCTCTTTTATAGAATGATGCGGCTTGAGTTTTACTATAAGATTATTGGTGTTCTCATTGGCTTTTTTCCCCTTGTATTTCCCAGCGGCTCTTGCTATTTCAATACCCTGTTTTTGCCTTTCTCGTCTATCTTCATAGTCATCACGAGCCATTTGTAAAGCGAGTTTTAGTAGTAAGTCCTGTGTGGCTTCCATAACGATTTTTGATATACCCTCAGAGTTTTCAATGCAATCAGAAAGATCAACAATGTTGGGTATTGATAACTTGGCACCTTTATTTTTAATCGATTGAATAAGGTTTTCAGCTTCAGATAAAGGCAAACGACTAATACGATCTATTTTTTCAGCGATCACAACATCACCAACTTGAAGATCGCTTATCATGCGTAAAAGCTCAGGCCTGTCAGATCTAGCACCCGACGCACTCTCTTTGTATACTCCTGCAATGTAATAGCCTGAGTTCTTTGCTTGTTCGATGATAGCCTCTTGTCGAGTTAAATCTTGCTCATCAGTACTGACTCTTAAATAGATTCGTGCATTTTTCATAAGCTTTTTAGGCGGCATAGCCGCCTTTCTCATTTTATTAGTGGATGTGGCTTTGTAGGCTTATCGCTCGTTCGTACTCATTTGAATATTGGCGGTATAAGTATTCTCTACGTATTCCTATAAATTCAGCTACTGATGCTTTTGAAATTTTACATCCCTGGTTATTCAATTGGATTAACGCATTGTGTATTTTTATCTCTATATCACTTCTATCATCATTGCTTGATGTGTGAGGATCACATGTGATATTAGGTGTGCGAATACTTGAATTATTCTGTGATAAGTTGTGATTATCTATCACAGAAAGGTGTGAAACTTCTTTTTTATCAGTGTGATGATTGTCATCTTTATCATTGTTTGTTTCTCCACCTTCATTACTTTTAACTTTATTATTTGAAGTATTAAATACACTCGACATGAAGAAACAGGTAATGATCATGAGCTCTGTCATGTAACTAACAACCTTTGCCCATAACTGATTAGAAGATGTGATATCTGTTTGTGATGATACTATTTGTTTTTGTCTCAGTGTGATTTCATCTAATCGCTTTTGTGATGCTGTGATCACACCTTTTGAGACAGCACTTAGGTATGCTTCTTTCTCTGTATTGAGGGATTCGATCTCAATTTTTTGTGCGTCAGTTAAGTTTGAAGCGGCTGTTGATACCGTAGAGTGAACAGCAAAAATGCTCATTGAGGATAGTGCAATAAGCAGTGCGCTTATTGCCAGTCGTTGTAAGTAACCTATTGTGTTTCTAAATAATGTAATAAGAAGCGGCTTACAGCATTCAAATAAAATGAATAGTGCAAAAATTGAAAGGCCGATAATGCTAGGTAAATTGATTGTGAGGTTGTCTATGGTGTTTTTTGTAATTGTAATTTGCACAATAATCAATGCCATACCAATTAGAAAGGCAATGACTGATAAAGGGTGAGGCTCTCTTTTATCTTGATTTGAAGTAACTTCTCTATTATATTTCGAATGTAACATGATGATTTCCTTTAACATGTGTCATTGTGTTGCGCTGTCGGTCTAATTGCAGTTAGGCCGACAACCTTCTTTGTTTTATTCTTTTCTAGCGTTTTAAGTCCCTGTAGAACATAGTCAATTTAAATAGTCATAAATCAGGTGGCTATTTAAGGTTGCTATAAATTTATTTTAGCCCATTCAATACGGTTGGTCAAATAGGGTATACCCTATGCAGCCTATACTTTAGAGTATATATAGCCCAGCTATAACTTGTTATGCACGTTACGAGACAAGGTAACTTAATACTTTATTGGTTGTGTATATTAGCATCTTAAAATAGAATAAATTTAGCTCAACGTCTTACCGCACATTCGTTTATTTTTATTCTATACGCATAATACTACGTCACTGCAATACGTTGATTTAATACAAATATATATTCTTATCATAGTTTACCGTTCCGTTGCACCGTATACCCCTCGAGGGGGGAACATTGATTATATATAACTCTATAGTATTGTATTATAAAGAAAATCAAGAAAATAGGTTACTTCTCACTGGCTGAGTAAATGTGCTACAATACCGCTGTGTATATATACAGGTAATTTTTCTTTGAAAGTCATTCCTAATTCAGCAAGCGCGGGGATCAGTGGCTTCGAATCACCTGCTACTGAATACATACAACGGCGATTAAGCCTAGATGAACTTTTGATAGATCATCCAAGCGCCACTTTTTTTGGTCATGCTTCTGGCGAGTCGATGCACAATGTGGGTATTTTCGATGGTGATATTCTTATCATTGATAGGCATGTCACTGTAAAAAATGGCGATGTTGTGGTCGCTAATTACAATGGTGAATTTGTGTGCAAAATTATCGATAGCAATGCAAAGCGTCTACTCTCCGCTAATGATGAACACCTTCCAATAGAGATTCATCAATATGACCAGTTTTCAATTGAGGGCGTAGTAATAAGCTCAATACGTTGTCATCGCCCTAGCCCACTGCTTAATCCCGTTTAGATATGTACGCGCTTATCGATGCAAATGCCTTTTACTGCTCTGCTGAACAAGTCTTTCGGCCTGAATGGCGTGGAAAACCCATTGTTGTTTTGTCAAATAATGATGGGTGTGTTGTTGCTGCGAATCGTCAGGCAAAAGACATCGGAATCCCCAAGTTTAAACCTTACTTTAAGGTAAAAGCGCTGTGTGATCGGCATAGTGTGATAGCCCTCTCCTCAAATTATGAACTTTATGCCTCTCTATCATCTAGCATGATGGAAGTCATTGGTCGTTTCGGGCCAAAACAGCATATTTACTCTATCGACGAGTCGTTTCTTTCATTTAAACATTGTTATCCCGCAATACCCAATTTAACAGAGCAAGCGCATAAAATAAGGCGTGCAGTATGGAAAGAAACAAGGCTACCCGTTTGTGTTGGTATTGGTGCTACCCTCACCCTGGCAAAAGTGGCTAATCATGCCGCTAAAAAAATCAACGGCTATAATGGCGTTTGTCACATAAAATCAGAAACTGAACGTCAGAGCATATTACACTTACTAAAACCAGATGATGTATGGGGTATTGGCAGACAAATAGCTAAAAAACTAAGTTATATGGGGATTAAAAATGCATTTCAGCTAGCAACAATGCCGCCCAGTCTGGCGAGAAAATCATTCAGCATAGAAGTTGAAAGAACCGTTAGAGAACTTAATGGTGAAGAGTGTAAGCAATGGGATGAAGCAAGAGCAGATAAAAAACAAATATTTTCGACCCGAAGCATGGGTGAGAAAATCACCGACAAAGATGCGTTAAAACAAGCCCTAAGTAAACATGTCGGTATTGCTGCCGCTAAAGCCAGAAAACAAGGTTCCCTCTGCGGTACAATGCTCATCTTTGCAAGCAACTCTCCTTTTGACGAAAACCCTTCCGGCTTCAAGCAGACAATTAATTTCTCATTTCCAACCGCCGATAGCCTACAAATGACAAACGCGGTGACAGCAGCCACAGATAAACTTTTTCAACGGAATGTTAGATATTATAAAGTCGGAATAGGTTTACTAGATCTATGCTCGGCAACTAATGTGCAATCAGATTTATTTGAGAGTGTAAGTGATCCTAGATTAATGAGTGTAAGTGATCCTAGATTAATGAGTGTTTATGACTCACTGAACGCCAGATTCGGCAATGGTTCAATTTTTCTCGCTGCTGAAGGAATTTCAACAAAGTGGCAAATGCGACGAGAACGATTAACGCCCCAGTACACCACTTGCTGGAATGATATCCCAAAAATAAAATGTTAACTCGTTCTAGACCAGAAAATTATATAGGAAAAGCCTAGTATACATAGAGTATACCCAGTGCGAACCAGTGAAAGAGTAGGGTCAAATGGTTCGCAATACCTTGATAAACAACCCTACGCGAACTAGCATTGTGAACCACACCCTAAGTAAACCAGTGACGTGAAATATTTATTTACGCCGCCACTGACTTCTTTTCATTATGTCGAAATAAGCATTTTCGAATGTTTCATTTTTGAGA
>NZ_JAKIKS010000108.1 GCF_023284005.1 Shewanella surugensis | reverse complement strand
TGCTATTGCTATTGCTATTGCTATTGCTATTGCTATTGCTATTGCTATTGCTATTGCTATTGCTATTGCTATTGCTATTGCTATTGCTATTGCTATTGCTATTGCTATTGCAGGGTTTAAAATACCATAAGAATCATTATGTGAAATAGTGAGTCCCATCAATAATGATGTCCCGACAATCACCCCAACCATATTCTGATTAATATGTTTATTATGTGCGGTACTTAATACCCCAAAAGCAAAAAATGCAGCACCAACAGCTTCACCCACGCCACTTAATAATGTTGTTTCATGGACAATAAGCCATTGTTCCTGCCCACTAGGGATATAAAAAAGCACTAAAAAAATAAGCCAGTAACGCACCAGCACATTGAAAAATAATATAGCCAACAAAATGAATAATATCCATTTGACGACAAACCAACATGGCTAATGAAATCGCGGGGTTAATATGGCAACCCGATACACTCCCCAGTAAATACACACTCAGACCAAGAGACAATGCTGCAGCAATGGGTGTGGCAAGAGGAAAAGGCGTACTGGGTGTTAACGAGACGAGTACCACCGTTGCCAACATGAAAGTACCCAGTAATTCAGCGAGTAACTTTTGAAAAGAGAGGCTCTTCATATTGATTCCTTTAAAGTAAATATTCACCCATACCACCGTTAAGTATAGACATGCACTCGATGCAATCAAAATAGTTTTCAAGCCAAATAAATACCACACACAAAAAAAAGCGCCTCAAGTTAACCTTAAAGACGCTTCATTTTGCTCGCGA
Organism: Shewanella surugensis; assembly: GCF_023284005.1. GTDB lineage: Bacteria > Pseudomonadota > Gammaproteobacteria > Enterobacterales > Shewanellaceae > Shewanella > Shewanella surugensis. The sequence continues at coordinate 18,252 of NZ_JAKIKS010000108.1, read as the reverse complement.
TCAAACGGAAATACCTAACCAAAAACAGGTAATAAACCTGCCATCGCTAGTAAATGGCAAGTCCCGGTGATAATCCCAAATAAGATCACCACTACAATAAGTGGCGTCCCCCCAAAGACTCTGAAGCTTTGGCTATCAGGAAACAGCTGTCTTGAACGGTAAGCCATCATCGCGGGTACGATAACCGCCCAAATGGTCGCGGCCAGTGCAGCAAAGCCAATGGCAACAAGAAAACCATTAGGAAATAAAATACCTAAAATAGTCGGCGGTATAAACGTCACAGCGGCTGTTTTTAACCGACCTTTTCTTGAACCATCAAAATTAAATAAATCGGCCAAGTAATCAAATAAACCTAAGGTCACCCCCAGAAATGAGGAAGCGACGGCTAAATTTGCAAATAAATTGAGCATAATATTGAGCCAATCACTGTCTATTACTTGGGATAATGCCGCAACAAGTACGCCCATGTTGCCACCTTGATCGATAATATCGACAAACTGGCTACGAGCTAAACTTCCCATGGTGGTAATCAACCATAACAAGTAAATGCCTAAGGCCATCAAAGTTCCAATCACTAATGCTTTAATGATGGTCTTAGGCTCTTTTCCATAGTACTTCACTAAACTAGGGACATTGCCATGATAACCAAAACTGGCCAATCCAAATGGCAACGCAGCCCATAAGTAAGGGGAGTAGACAGCATCACCATTAGGATGAAATAACTTAACCGTATTCACATCAAGGAGTAAATTACTTATCGCCAAAAAGAAGGTAATAAGCATCCCGCCGATCATAATGGTCGTGATACGATCCACGGCTCGCGTACTAATAAAAACGATCATTGACAGTACAAAGGAAAAAATAAGCCCTGCAACACTTTGAGGTAACTTAATATCAAAACTCGATAGACTGTGATCAACAATCGAGCTCCCACCGCTAATGTATGCATAGGTCAAAATATAAAGCACAAAGGCAATGGAAACACCATTAATCACTCGCCAAAACTGCCCTAATGTCACTTTAGTTAAGGTGTCGAAACTATCTCCGGGTTTAAAATGCAAATTGGTTTCAAGCAACAATAACCCTGACGCCAACATACAAAACCAAACCACCACTAGCATTAAACTGGAATAGCCAAACCACATACCCGCACCCACAACAGGTAAGGAAAACATTCCCGCGCCTACCGCCGTGCCAGCGATAATCATCGCGCCGCCTAATAGGGATTTTTGCGGTTTAAAAGTGGATTCACTACCGTGCTTTATACGCTCCGACATTAACTTAACAACTCCGCCGCAACACTATCCACTATCGTTTGCCGCACCGATGAGCGCAGCAACATATTCGCACGCTTTTGAATACGCTTGACATCACAATGCGGTTCACTATCACTAAAGTAACCCAACTCTTTAAGCTTGACGCTTAAGGTGTTATACAATTTTTTATCATAAAATTCTGGAGCGGTAATGCCGTGTAATGACCCTAAACGTTTCGCTAAACGATAACTTTCACGTTCCAGATCTGAGCGCTCCATATCTGGAAATACGCTTAATAAATTAAAAATAATCGCATAACGTTGTAAGGTTTCACTCACTGTATCAGCAAGTAATAAAATTTGTGCGGCCTTAGATTCAACCAGATCAAGAGTATGGGTCTCAGTGATGAGTCCCTCATCAATAAACACATCCAATACTTGCTCAACATATTGAGCAGGATTATCTAAGCCCATAAAAAGCTCAGCTTCAAGCAATGGATAGAAATCATTAACTACCTCAATGACGTCACTGCGAGTGCCATGATCATGTCGAATCAAGTAACTCGCAATCAAAGAAGGAATAATGAGTAAATGAATAATATTATTACGATAATAAGTCATCGTCACGGCATGCTTATCCTCTATCGAAATAATATCGCCCAGAGGATCCTGCGTTTCTACTATTTTATTAAGCTCTAATGCCTGACTAATGAAAGTTTGACCATCACCTTCAGGAACGGACATATATTGAGTATAAGGTTGGGCTTTTAAAATATGTAAATACAAGTTTAACTGTTTTTCCAATAAGCTCCGCTCTAATGCATTACGCTCAGAAGCTAACAAGACTAAGCTGGTTAATGTCACTGAACTCACCGCAGCAGCATCATTAATGTAAGTCATCACTTTTCCTGCAAGGTTATTGACTACGGGTGTAAACCAAGGCTGCTTTTGCTCAGGATCAAGCGCCACATCTTCACGCCAAGTAGGCACTTGTTCAGTTAAAAAATGACTCAATGTGATCGGCTGACCAAAATTAACATAGCCTTGACCAAAGTTACCCAACTTTCGGATTGCCCCAAAGACCTGCCAAACAGACTCTTTCTCTTTTTTCTTGCCTCGCAGTTCTTTATGGTAAGTCTTCACTTCCATGACATGATCATAACCGAGATAAACAGGCACTAACGTCACAGGACGCTCTACGCCTCTAAGCACACTATTTATCGTCATCGCAATCATGCCCGTTTTAGGCGCTAATAGTCGACCCGTTCTGGAGCGTCCACCTTCGGTAAAATACTCTACAGAGTAACCTTTACTAAAAAGTTGCGACAAATATTCACGAAAAACGGCAGTGTATAATTTATTTCCTCTAAAGCTTCGACGAATGAAGAAAGCGCCTCCGCGTCTAAACATGGGACCTGCAGGCCAAAAGTTTAAATTGATCCCCGCAGCAATATGAGGCGGAACCATACCTTGATAATATAAAATATAAGATAGAAGCAGATAGTCCATATGACTGCGGTGACAAGGAACATACACGATTTCATGGCCATCGTGATGTAATTTACGGATTTCTTCCGCTCCTTTGATATTAATCCCTTTATAGAGTTTATTCCAAAGCCACGTTAGAAATCGCTCAGCAATACGAACTAAACTATCTGAATAATTCGCCGCGACTTCATCTAAATATTCCATCGCTTTTGCTTTCGCTTCAGCTTCAGAAATTTTCTTACTATTGGCTTCCTCTTTTATGGCTTTTTGCAGCGATCCTGATTTAAGTAAAGCATGAAACATGGTTTGACGATCCGGTAGTTCAGGGCCCGTCATGACCATGCGCTGACGCTTAAAATGTGCGCGAGCCACTCGTGCTAACTTATGTGCAATACGCTCATCCGTTCCATGTTCATTTGCCATATTACGCAGTGATACCGCATTCGAAAACTGAACAAAATTATGACGCCCTAAGAAAATAATCATCAAACACTTGCGCAACCAAGTCGGACTTTCACGTTCCAGTACCGCCGCTCGCATCGTGTCATCTTCTTTGCCAGGGGTTCTTCCCCAATAGAGACTGACAGGCACTAACTGTATATCAAGCTTCGGACTGTTCTTATGAGCGGTCAATAACCTTTTAAAACAATGAATATAATGCTCAGGACCTTCACGCTGGCCAAATATAGGCTTAGCACCTTCTAAACACACGACTCTAGGCGTCGAAATTCCATTGAGCTCTAGGGTTTTATAAGGACTTGGTAATCCCAGCTTTTCCGTTATTTCACTTAACGCTGCAATATCACTGACAGATTCAGTTTTCATCACGTAAACGAAAGGACGATTAGGATCGAGATTAAGATCATCAAAAGGATCCTGAGGCACCACAATAGTGTGTACCAACTTTTTTTGGATCCAACGAAGTGATTTATACCAAAGCGAGTCTTGTTTGGACATGATTCTTTTACAATGTAAGCGATTTCAATATCGCAACATACTATCAGAAAACCAAATCGTTTGCTTAGCGTAAAACCTGCTTATTACTTGCACTCAAAAAATTACTGTATATACTGACAGTATACTGTATAGAAAAACAGGGTTTACTATGAGACCGCTTACCAAAAGACAAGATGAAATTTTAACCCTCATAAAGCGAAATATCGCCGATACAGGTATGCCCCCAACCCGAGCAGAAATTGCCACACGCTTAGGTTTTAAAAGTGCAAACGCTGCAGAAGAGCACTTAAAAGCCTTAGCAAAAAAAGGCTGTATTGAAATAATCCCAGGCACTTCTCGAGGTATAAGGTTAACCCAAGTCGATACACAAAATGCCAGTTTAGGTTTACCATTAATTGGTCAAGTGGCTGCAGGCGAACCCATTCTAGCGCAAGAACATGTTGAGCAACACTACCAAGTCGATCCGACTATGTTCCGCCCTAAGGCTGATTTTTTATTACGAGTTCGTGGCGATAGTATGAAAGACATTGGCATAATTGAAGGTGATTTACTCGCGGTACATAAAATTCAGCAAGCTCGAAATGGACAAATTGTTGTCGCCCGAGTGGAAGATGATGTCACTGTTAAACGTTTCGAAAAGCAAGGCCATAAAGTCTTTTTACACGCTGAAAATGAAGCCTATCCTCCCATTGAAATAGATCTGACCGAGCAAAGCTTCAACATTGAAGGCTTAGCGGTTGGCGTGATCCGAAATGGTGATTGGCAGTAACGAAGCTCTTGAATCTTTTGCCCAACGTTTTTGAAGTTCTCCCACGCAGGATAAATACAGCTTTCCTACATTGTATTTATCCATGCTAATAACAATGATCCTAATCAATCACTTCTTTTTAATGAGTTGCTAAAGAACTCATTTGAGAATGAAGTCAGTTACAAAAGTACAGTTGCTACGGAGGTTGCTACCTTGAAGAGTATTAATTTAAACAAAATAAAACAACATTCAGTTACCTTGAACAATCAACCTGCTCATCACCCTGGACTTTGGCAGTCTCAACATACTTCAATAAACAACATCAATCAGTTAAATCACAGTATTACCATTTTAAATACCCACTCACAAGGTTGCGAGGAATTGCTGCAGGTTAGCCAAAAACTCGCCCAACTCAGTCAAGAAGGCCGCTGGATAGTCCTCATCAGTCCTCCCAATATTGCCTATAAAAGACTCTTGAACAACGCAGGTGTGAGAATGGACCGAATATTATTAGTACATGCAAAAGATGAGGTTGAATCATTATGGGCAATGGAAAAAGCACTCACCAATGGGACATCGAGCGCAGTAATCGCTTGGACTAATCATCTCAATAATAGAGATAACCGGCGCTTACAAATCATCGCTAAAAGCGCTTGTGCGACGGGTTATATTATAGCCAAAACAAAAAATGAAATGACTCATTAAGCAAAAACCGAAATAAAGAAACGATCCACGTCATTAATAGACAGAAAAGGCCGAATCATCACTCAACAACTAAAAATTATTAGTCAATGATTTACATTGATACTTTTAAATGTAAACGGCCTATTCAATCCAAAAGCATTCATAAACAGAAGTATAAAGCGATCCTTAAACCCTTTATCGTCAGTGTCTAAAGAGCCTACGCTACCCACAATAAAAACCTCGAGCAGTAATCAATTATGACATCAAGGCTAATATCCCGTTAAATTCCACAATAAAAATTCAAATCTTAAATTAAACTTCCTATCAAATTCATCAAGATGATCTACACTCATATTCATTCATTTGTTCTCCCTGAACCAATAAAATAATATTCAGTTAAAATAATGAAAATATATTTCTTAATATAACTCTAATAAAGTGATACAATCATATTAATATAACTATTTATTTAAATGAATATATGTTATGAGAGAGGTGACACACTTGTATTCTAGTGACACAGATCACACTTCCATTAATTTCCATGTTAAATAAATCAATAAATAGTTGATTGCTTTATTTTCAAGACTTATCTGAGTCTATAGTAACTTTATTTTGACTTTTTACACCATATTTTATGTATATAGAATAAAAAACCCTCTTGAACATTACTCAAACACCAAGTAGTGTATACCATTATAACAACGATAATTTGTTATATCTGAGCGATTCGTCGTTTGTCTTTGTTAATATACTTATGAGTATTACCTTAATTAACCATGTAAGCTTAATACTCATAAAAATATTGATTGAATATGGTCCTGATTAACCTCTTTACAAATTGAAAATGAGGCTATGGTTAATCTAGAATATACGATTACAAAGATTAAAATTGGCCTGATATAGTCAGCCGTAGGTGCCCAGTGGTATATTAAAACCCTCTTAACTTTTAATATAACAACCATACTGGTACTTTGAAGTCATCGTTGCTTTTTTGAGAACTGAAGAGTTCACATAGAGCAAAGACTTACTGTGTAACTCTTCTTTGTCTATTGACGAAGGAGAAGTCTAGTGAAGCAATTGTGGTGTGGTGCTTTGGCGTTACTCATGACGCCCGCAATCTTAGCAACAGAAATGCCCTTAAATATGACTGAGGGTGTAACGGATATCAGTAGCAGAGTTTACCACCTGCATATGACGATTTTGTATATCTGCTGTGCCATAGGTTTAGTCGTATTTGGTATCATGTTTTATTCGATGATATACCATCGTAAATCAAAAGGCGCAGTCGCCGCCAATTTTCATGAAAGTACAAAAGTCGAAATCCTCTGGACGATTATCCCTTTCGTTATTCTCATTGGTATGGCTATTCCTGCAACCACAACATTAATTGCGATGGAAGACACCAATGATGCCGCACTGACCATTAAGGTCACAGGTTCACAGTGGAAATGGCATTATAGCTATTTTGATCAAGGCGTTGAATTTTACAGTTTACTCTCAACACCGAGAGACCAAATAGAGGGCGATGCCCCTAAAGGAGAGTATTACCTACTTGAAGTTGATAGGCCTTTAGTCGTTCCAATAGGCCGTAAAGTTCGATTTCTAGTAACCTCAGATGACGTCATCCATTCTTGGTGGGTGCCAGCCTTTGCCATCAAAAAAGACGCCAATCCAGGTTTTATCAATGAAACTTGGACTCACATTGATAAACCCGGCATTTATCGCGGCCAATGTGCCGAGCTGTGTGGTAAAGATCACGGCTTCATGCCCATCGTGGTAGAAGCTTTACCCGAAGCAGAATTTGAAGCATGGCTCGCCAGCCAACAACAACAAGCCAGTTTAGACGTCTTAGAAGCCGAAGCCTCACTCGCTGTCACCCTCGAAATTGAAGAGCTGATGTTACAAGGTGAACAAGTTTACCTCACTTATTGCGCCGCCTGTCATCAACCCAATGGTATGGGATTGCCCGGCGCATTCCCTGCAATGAAAGACAGCCCTATTGTGACTGGTGATATCAGCGCCCACCTAGAAATGGTCATCAACGGTAAACCCGGCACCGCAATGCAAGCATTCAATAAGCAACTCACCCCACAAGAAATTGCCGCCGTAGTTACTTACGAACGTAATGCTTGGGGTAATGATACCGGCGATATCATTCAAGCTATTGATGTTAATCAACATGGTCAATAAGGAAAGCACATGAATACTTTGACCCAAGAAAATCAAGTCAGCATGGATGGATCCCTTCAAGACGATCATAATCATGATGATGGGCACCATGCACCACCCAGTGGCATAATGCGCTGGTTACTTACCACTAATCATAAAGATATTGGTACGCTTTATCTTTGGTTTAGTTTCATCATGTTTCTCACTGGAGGATTGATGGCAATGGTGATCCGCGCTGAATTATTTCAGCCTGGATTACAATTAGTCGACCCTAATTTTTTCAACCAAATGACCACGGTACACGGACTCGTTATGGTCTTTGGTGCCGTTATGCCTGCTTTTACAGGCTTAGCCAATTGGATGATACCCATGATGATAGGGGCGCCAGATATGGCGCTACCGAGAATGAATAACTGGAGTTTTTGGATCCTCCCCTTTGCTTTTATCATTCTTCTGAGTTCACTCTTTATGGAAGGCGGTGGGCCTAATTTTGGCTGGACCTTCTACGCCCCCTTATCAACAGAATATAGCCCTGACAGTACTGCACTCTTTGTCTTTTCTATTCATATCATGGGCATAAGTTCCATCATGGGGGCCATTAATGTCATTGTGACCGTCATTAACATGCGCGCACCGGGCATGACTTGGATGAAATTGCCTTTATTTGCTTGGACTTGGCTGATCACCGCCTTCTTACTTATTGCCGTCATGCCCGTATTGGCAGGCGCGGTGACGATGGTATTAACAGACAAATATTTTGGCACTTCTTTTTTTGAAGCCGCCGGCGGCGGCGATCCAGTGATGTTTCAACATATTTTTTGGTTCTTTGGTCACCCCGAAGTTTACATCATGATCTTGCCTTCTTTTGGGATCATGTCTGCGATTATCCCCACCTTTAGTCGCAAAAAACTCTTCGGTTACTCTTCAATGGTTTACGCCACTGCCAGTATTGCCATTTTATCTTTTTTAGTCTGGGCACATCACATGTTTACCACCGGTATGCCGGTATTTGCAGAACTGTTTTTCATGTACTGCACCATGTTGATTTCCGTCCCCACTGGGGTAAAAATATTTAACTGGGTCGCCACCATGTGGAAAGGCTCGCTCACATTTGAAACACCAATGTTGTTCGCCATTTCCTTCTTGGTACTCTTTACCATTGGTGGATTCTCAGGGCTAATGCTCGCCATTACGCCTGCTGACTTTCAATATCACGACACCTATTTTGTGGTGGCACATTTTCATTATGTGTTAGTCACGGGGGCTATTTTCACCATTATGGCTGCGGTCTATTATTGGATCCCAAAATGGACAGGCCATATGTATAACGAACGTTTGGGTAAGCTTCACTTTTGGTGTTCAGTCATTTCGGTCAATATCTTGTTCTTCCCCATGCATTTTCTTGGGCTGGCAGGAATGCCTCGTCGTATTCCCGATTATGCTATCCAGTTTGCCGATGTAAACCAGATCGTCTCTATCGGTGGCTTCGCCTTTGGATTATCGCAACTTATTTTCTTAGTGGTAGTCATCAAATGTATTCGTGGTGGAGAAAAGGCCCCAGCAAAACCTTGGGAAGGTGCTGAAGGTCTAGAGTGGGAAATTCCAAGTCCTGCGCCTTATCACTCATTCACTACCCCACCGGTGATCAAATAATCATGAATGAGAATAAAGCAAAGTCAAATCAACGTTTAATTCGTTTTCTACTGTTAGGAGCAATCTCTATGTTTGGTTTTGGCTTTGCTTTAGTGCCACTTTATGATGTCCTTTGCGATCAACTGGGGATCAATGGAAAAACCCAAAACAGTGCCAGTCAGTATATTGATAATGAAATAGACAAAAGCAGGCTCATTACTGTCGAATTCATCTCTCAAGTGCAAAACAATATGCCTTGGGAGTTTATCCCTCAAGTGAATCGATTACAGGTACATCCTGGCGAGTTAGTCCGCACTCACTTCAAGGCCAAGAATCTGTCTAACCTCAATATTGTTGGGCAAGCGATCCCTTCTGTTTCACCAGGAAGAGGCGCTGCCTATTTTAATAAAACTGAATGTTTTTGCTTTAATCAACAGACATTAGCAGCAAAATCAAGCGCTGATTTACCCTTAATATTCTATGTCGATCCCGCCTTACCGGACAACATATCTACACTGACCCTCTCTTATACACTCTACAATATCACCGACAAAGGCTATGTCGATGTGCTAGAGCAAGGAGCAGCAAAATGACAACCAAACATGAACACTATTACGTCCCATCCCAAAGCGCTTGGCCGATTATAGGCGCAATGGGATTATTCCTTATCGCTTTTGGTGCCGGTACTTATATTTCAGATATGGGAACGGAAGCCACTGTCGGAAAATATATCCTTATAACAGGTATTGCAGTCATCATTTTCATGGTATTTGGCTGGTTTAGAACCGTTATAGCCGAATCCATGGCCGGATTATACTCCCAACAAATGGACCGATCGTTCCGCCAAGGAATGAGCTGGTTTATCTTTTCTGAAGTGATGTTCTTCGCTGCTTTCTTCGGCGCACTGTTTTATGCCAGAATGGTTTCTGTGCCTTGGCTGGGTGGCGCTTCCAATAACGCCATGACTCAAGTCGTTCTTTGGCCTGAATTTGTGGCTGTTTGGCCACTAGAAACCACGCCCGACGGCCGTTTAACCCAAGCAATGGAGTGGATGGGTTTACCGCTATACAACACCCTTATTCTACTCACCTCATCCATCACTTTACACTTTGCCCATGTCAATTTAGAAAATGATAAACGTGCGCCTGTCAAAGCTTGGCTCGCCGCCACGATTATTTTAGGGGTCATTTTCCTTATGTTACAGGTGCTTGAGTATACCCATGCCTATCAAGTCATGGGCTTAACGCTCGATGCGGGTGTTTACGGCAGTACCTTTTTCTTATTGACGGGGATACACGGGATGCACGTCACCTTGGGAACGGTATTCCTATTCGTGCTGTTTGTTCGCATCTCGAAAGGGCATTTTTCTCATGATAAACATTTCGCCTTTCAAGCGGGAAGCTGGTATTGGCATTTTGTTGATGTGGTTTGGCTATGTCTGTTTATTTTTGTTTACGTGCTTTAAGTCTTTGTTAATTTAATTAAATGAAATAAGGCTCAATCAAACGTGTTTTGATTGAGCCTGTGGAAAAGGCCAGTGACACCCCAGCAACCTAAAGGGATATGTCCTAGAGCGCTTTTTCCATCAGTAAGGTCTGGGGTTAGGGTTGATCAATCCTGATAAGGAAGCAAACACAAGTAATGCCATGATGAACAGTGCAAATATGACTCGCCGTCCCAAAAATTGACTCATAGGCGCGGTCTTTTTTCCTTTAACCATGACATACCAAGCACGGCCTAGGTTAAAAATCATGAATAGTAGTAGCAACACTAAACAAAGCTTAAATAACAATAAGAGCTCCATTCTTACTCCTCAAAAGATAATCACAAAATCTTGGGTATTTATTATGATCTCTACTGTGAGCGTGTTTGCACTTCTGGTCAAGCTAGGGATCTGGCAACTGCAACGATCACAAGAAAAAGCCGATTGGCAACAAGAGCTCAGCTTCAGACAATCGCAATCAGAACTCAGCTATTCACAGCTGTTGGCACTGCCGAGTAATACCCTTTACACCGGTTTTCGTTTACAAACCCAAGCCTCACCTGCAATGGAAAAAGTGCTGCTTCTCGATAATCAAGTTTATCAAGGCCGTGTTGGCTATTTGGCCTTCCAAATCATGGAAGTCATGCCTAACCGCCCATGGTTACTACTGGAATTGGGCTTTATTTCTACAACCGCTAATCGTTCAGACTTACCCGTCATTCAACCTATTTCAGCACCTGTCATGCTCACTGGACGACTCTATAACAAAGAGGCCAATCCAATGAGTGCTGAGCTAATGGCAGAAGCGGGCTGGCCCAAACGCATTCAAAACCTCAATTTAAACCAGCTCAGTATTGAACTTAACCATGCATTAGCACCCGCCATTTTACAACCGGATAAACTGGCTTCACATCAGTTACCGCATCCATGGCAACCTTTCCCTATGACACCTGAAAAACATAAAGGTTATGCCTTTCAGTGGTTTGTAATGGCTGCTGTATTCATTTCAATTATGGGAGGTTTGTTATTACGACAAATAAAGCAATAGGTTTGCTAAATCTGAGCCATTAGATGCATTTTAAAATCGCTTATTACACGGTAAACCACACAAGTCATCACACCTTCCTAGCCGCTTCGGGAAGTGAATATATTCGTTAGTTCGCACCATGATTTCATCATGAACGCGTGCTAGAAAATACTCATCAACAAAGGTACAGAGGAGATGGAATGAACTCCCCCAAACAAAATGGAAAGAACACATTATTAATCTTACTTTTGGCTTTTATTCTACCCGTCGCCATGGCTAAACTTGTGCTTAGCATGGATCTCTATCGAGGTGGAGCAACCAACAATGGCACCTTAATCGCGGCCGATACCACTTATGCCAGTTTATCGATGAAAAACCCAAAACCACAACAATGGCAAGTACTGTATTTATTGCCTGAACAATGTCTGGAAAAATGTCAAAACCGCTTATACATCTTACAGCAAAGCCATACTGCATTGGGTAAAGATCAAGATAGAGTCCATACAGTGATCATGGTCAATGAAAACAGTGATATTTCGGCCTTAATTCCTTATCAATTTATGACTCACTCGGTGAATGACAAACTGGCTTCCCTGTTAAATCAGCAAAAACTCATTATTGTCGATCCCCTTGGCAGCCTCATTATGAGTTATCCCATCGTACTCAATAAAGACGCACAGATCATGCAAGGTAAAGCGCTCATTGCCGATCTTCGAAAACTGCTAAAACTCTCGAGGATTGGTTAATGCAAATCAGTCCATTACTTAAGCTGACCCTAGTGTTTACACTGTGTGTCATTCTGATGGGCGCATATACGCGCTTATCGGATGCAGGATTGGGTTGTCCCGATTGGCCAGGGTGTTACGGCATGATCAAAGTCCCCACACAGGCCCATGAACTCACTCAAGCGCAGCTCACCTTTCCCGAATTAACCGTCGAATCTGACAAAGCTTGGTTAGAAATGATCCACCGATACATTGCTGGCACCTTAGGGCTACTGGTGATGTGGATTTTATTTCTGTGTCTAAAAACCAGTAATGCCCCAAAAAACCTGCCATTACTCATCAGTGGACTGGTATTATTTCAAGCCGCTCTGGGTATGTGGACGGTGACAATGAAACTCATGCCCATCGTTGTCATGTCGCATTTATTGGGCGGTTTTACCATTATCTCATTAGTCTTACTACTGTATTTGAGAACCAAACCCCTCACGATTATTGGAGGTGATCCTCAAGCAAAAAAATTAGCCACATTCTCTCTTTTATGCTTAAGCGTTTTGGTCCTACAAATCATCTTAGGCGGCTGGACTTCGGCCAATTATGCCGCACTTGCTTGTACGGCTCTGCCTATTTGTGAGGGCAACTGGTATCAAAATCTCGATATCATCAACGCTTTTTCGCCATGGCAAGGTGAGCATTCAAGTTTTGAATTCGGTGTACTCGAATACCCTGCTCGAATGACCATACATGTCGCTCACCGCATATGGGCCATTGTCACCGCCATCATGTTAGCAACTTTAGCTTATCGACTAATGAAATCAGCCCGCTCTTCGACCTTGCGCCAATCCGCTTGGATATTACTTATTCTTGTTGGATTACAAATTGGTTTAGGACTCAGTAACGTTATCTTTCACTTACCACTGGGAATTGCAGCTGCCCATAATGCAGGCGCGGCCTTACTGCTATTGAGCCTTGTATTCATCAATTACGCCCTTTGGCGTAAAGCTTAACATCTTGTTTTAAGGAGTAAGAAATGAATAAACCCGTATCTCTCGCTATCAATGCGCCACTACTTCAATGGCGTGCCTACTTTGAAATGACGAAACCAAAAGTTGTCGCTCTTATGCTACTCACCGTGCTCGTAGGCATGTGTCTCGCTGTGCCGGGAAAATTACCTTTAGCCACTATTGTTTATGGCTTAGTCGGTATTGCTATGATGGCTGGAGCCGCGGCGGCTTTTAATCACTTAATCGATCGCCGTATCGATGGGTTAATGTCTCGCACCGATAACCGCCCTTTACCCCAAGGAAAAGTCTCTATTCCTCGCGCCATTATGTTTTCGGTATCCCTCAGCGTACTCGGTTTTGTCTTGCTTTATGCTCAAGTTAACCCTCTCACTGCTTGGTTAACCTTCGCCAGCTTAATTGGTTATGCGGTCATTTATACCGCTTACTTAAAACGTGCCACGCCACAAAACATTGTCGTTGGAGGACTCGCAGGGGCGATGCCACCTCTCTTGGGCTGGACAGCTGTCACCGGAGAGTTTCATGGTAATGCACTGCTTCTCGTCATTATTATCTTCACTTGGACACCACCACATTTTTGGGCATTAGCCATCCATAGACGTAATGAATACGCTAAGGTCGATGTGCCGATGCTGCCCGTCACTCATGGTATTGAATTTACGAAAACCTGCATATTTTTATATACGTTATTATTAGCTATCGCATGCTTACTGCCTGTATTAGTGGGTATGTCTGGGCCGATATACCTCATTTGCTCAACATTATTAAGTGGTATGTTTATTTATAAAGCTTGGGAGCTTAAATTCAAAGATAAACCGGGATTGGCAATGGGATTATTTCGCTTTTCCATTTATCAACTCATGTTGTTATTCGCCGCTTTGCTTATCGATCATTATGTTTGGACTGGATAACAATTTGTATACTTTCATAATATTATACTTTAAAAGTGAGTTCACAGGAACGCTATCCCCAAGTGAACGTTTTGGGGGTAGCTAAAGGATGTTAAATGAAAAAAATCAGCTTATTCATCATTTCAGGGATCGTCTTAATTGCCTTAGGATCCGTTGCAGCCAATCAATTACTGACTTCCTTAGACGCGCCAATCCTCGATTTAAAAACCAGTTATGTCTTTCCAACGGCTCGAGTGATCGCCCCTTTTGAGCTCAAAGATCAACAAGGTCATATTTTTACAAACAATCATTTAATGGGAAAATGGAGCCTATTCTTTATTGGCTATACTTCTTGTCCCGATGTCTGTCCAACCACCATGAGTAAACTCACTGCTGCACATTCACAATTAAGCCAAGATATAGATTTACAAGTCGTTTTTATCTCAGTGGATCCACAAAGGGATAGCCAAGATAGGCTAGAAGACTATATTAGTTTTTTTAATCCCGAATTTGTTGCGGTCACAGCAGGACACGAAAACTTAGTGCCTTTTACCCGCGATTTAGGATTTGTCTATGCCATGGTGGGGGAAGGAGAAAATTATCAAGTCGATCATAGCGCATCATATGCGCTTATTTCCCCTAAAGGGGAAAAAACAGCCATTATAAAACCAAGCTCAACGGCAGCAGGAATCGCACCGCAAATAAAAAATAAAGACCTGATAAGCGATCTTCGCAAAATCGTTGAACGATACGTTTATTAAAAACAGATCATGGCTCTTTTTTCCATGAGCCATCATCGTTAGGCCTTACCCAAGCTTGTGAAAACCAATAGTAATTACCGGTTTTTTTACTGGGTGCAGTACAATTGTAACGAGTACGACCTGGAGGTAAATCAAGTTCTGCTCGAATACTCATCATATTAGGCGCAGTCCAAACCGGTTTTTTTGCTCCCTGACCTTGGATAAAACACATCATTTGTGTTGGGTCAATATCACTCATCTCTAAGGTTAACGTTAATTCGGGGCGCCAATTTCCATTTAAAAGCTCAGGATTACTATCGTTTTGCGCCAGTACTGGCATATTTAAACTGTGCAGCTTTACTTTTAAGCTAGCTAAATTGGCATAAACCCCCGCAACAGGAAAACGTGGTAACGCTTCCAATTGTGAATAAGGACCTGCTGCGCCAGACTGCTGACCAAAAGCAACAAAGCCTAATTTAGCCATTAAACCTTCTAAAGCCTGATTATATTCTCCATAAGGATAAGCAAACATTTTTAAATTTTGCCCTGTTCCTTGCTGAATTTTTTCTTCTGTCTTTAAAATATTCGTTTCAATTCGACTCAACCACTGGGCTTTTGATTCATCGGGTAATCGACGAATTAAATGTTCATGACCCCAACTATGATTCGCAATTTCAGCCCCTTCTTTCGACAAGTCCACCAGCTGTTGCCAACTCATCATATTCTTGAATTTCTTTTCAATCGGTTCAATTGAAACAAAAAGCGTATAAGGAAAGTGATATTTTTTTAAAATAGGGTGAGCCACATCAGCAATACTTTGATAGCCATCATCAAACGTAATGGCCACTGTTTTAGGCGGCATTGCTTTCTTAGCCTTCAGTGATGATACAACCTTAGATAAAGGCACCACATTAAAATCATTATCAGCTAGATATTGCATTTGCTCTTGAAACTGTTCAGGCGTCACACTCGTAATAGACGGAGTCTCTGCGGATACATGGTGATACTGTAAAATAACAGCCGCGTGAGCTGAAAAACCTGTTAGCGCCAAAAGCGAAATTAACACGTTTTTAATCATATCTATCCAACCTTAAAATTTTATAGTATTAGGAACGTACGGGAAATGACAAAGAAAGCCTATTGAAACCAATACTCAACAGCATCCAATGTAGCCCCATAGAACCACCCACATGCCGCTATTATTGCGACTAGATCAACTAGTATATACAAAATATGTATACTTGTTTGTATTAGTTTATATAAAATGGCGCCAATCGACACACAAACCAATAATCAAATAACTTGAAACGATAAATTTCAATATTTTATAAACCACCCATAAAGAAATCATCACTTATGTCTTTGTTCTCTTTACTCTCGAATAAACAAAAAAACAAACATCTTTTTGCGTTAGCATTGCCCATGATCCTCTCCAATATCACGATCCCTTTACTTGGATTAGTGGATACAGGTGTCATCGGACATTTATCTAATGCATATTATTTAGGTGGTGTCGCGCTTGGTGCAACCATGATTAGTGTCATGCTATTTTTACTGGGATTTTTACGTATGGCCACCACAGGTTTAGTCGCACAAGCTTATGGTGCTGATGATAAGCAGCAGCAATATCAATTACTTTTCCAATCGACAAGCCTGGCCTTATTATTAGGCTTGCTGGCCGTTTTATTTCAATCCCCCATTGCAAAGCTCTCTATTTATTTATCCAGCCCAAGTCTTGAGGTCGCAAAATATTGCCAAGAATATTTCAGTATTCGGATCTGGTCGACCCCTTTCGCATTATTGAATCTCGCGCTTTTAGGTTGGTTATTAGGCATACAAAAGCCCAAAGCCGCGATGTTACAATTAATCTTAGCTAACAGTGTCAATATTACACTCGACCTCTTCTTCGTTTTAGGATTAGGCTGGGGTGTAAAAGGGGTCGCTTTGGCCTCTGTTTTTGCTGACATATCAGGATTTATACTGGCTATAAGCCTTGTATGGCATCACCTTCATCAAGATAAACAATTTCATTTAACAACCCTTTTTAGCCACTTAAAAATCAGCAGCTACAAAGCCTTACTCAGTTTAAATACCGATATATTTTTACGTAGCCTTTGCTTGCAGTTGGTATTCACTTTCGTAACCTTTCATAGCGCCAGCTTGGGCGATAACATACTCGCCGCCAATGCGGTGTTATTAAATTTAGTCATGCTGATTTCTTATGCTTTAGATGGCATTGCTTATTATGCTGAAGCAGAAGTCGGCCGAGCATACGGAGAAAAAAATCATCAACGTTTGCAAGATACCGTTGCCCTTGCTTGGGCTTGGTGTGCCATTGTAGCCATCGGTTTTGTGTTCGCTTTTTTATTGGCAGGAACAAGCATGGTACATACGCTCACCAATATTCATACCGTGCAAGACATGGCTCAACAATATTTACCTTGGGTCATCTTCTTCCCACTATTAGCCTTTAGCTCTTATCTCTTTGATGGCGTTTATATTGGGGCCGCGAAAGGGAAAGTGATGCGAAATAGTATGCTAATTTGTACTTTTATGGTTTTTTTCCCCATGTGGTTTCTATTAGGCGCAGAAGAAAATTATGCACTTTGGGCAGCACTAAGTGCATTTATGCTCGCAAGAAGTGTAACCCTTGGGATCCATTACCACTTTAAGTTCAAACATTTTCAATAATATTTAGCAGCAATCACAAGAGGCGATATATTTTGATGCCGCCTTTTGTTAAAAAAGGTACATAGCCAACTTAAATATCATTGACCGTTGTAAAAGAGAACACGATTTGACTTATCTGCACCCCGAAATTATTGATCCCATCAACTCGCCAATAATACGTTGCTCCCAGCGCCAATTCACCCGTAGGAAAAGTGCGTTCAGACGTATTCGCCACTTGTAAGTCGCTCTCTGTTAAATTCGCATTTTGACCAAAATATACATTATACGTTTCTACAGCAGAACCTTTAAGCCATTGCAAAGAGGAAGTGAGCTGTACTTGAGGATTGTCATCTTTGGGATATTGCAGTAAAGTCGAGCCCGGTAGCATAGCTTGCATATCTCTTGTCGGTACTTGGGCTATTGATTCTACTCCCCATTCCATTAACTTAGATATTGAATTGTACTTAAGTGTCCCCTCATTAGCCATACGCACAGCATAGGCGGTGGTCACACCCAGAGAGGTTCGAATACCGGAAGTGACACCAACAATACAATTACCACACGCCGTATCATTTCGATACACCGGCGCACCACTATCACCAGTCTTAACCTGAATATTTGATCTTAAATTAGCAGAGTCATATTGATCTAATGCCTAGATCTCAGCAATAAGCGACACACGTTTACCTGTTAAAAACTCATAAGGACTGAGAAAGTTTAACGCCTTTCTTGGCCTCATGTTAATTAAAAATTCAGCATTGG
>NZ_JAKIKS010000107.1 GCF_023284005.1 Shewanella surugensis | reverse complement strand
ATTTTTAGTCATTGCGATGTTCCTTTTGTTAATTGTTGATCGGCCAAGATCAATTAACAGGTTACATCGCAATGCTTTATCCTCATACACCAGAAACGACTATAGCTCGTATTATCATGGCAATGACTCATTCTACTAAGCTGAAATTGATCACAAATGATAATAAACAGGGAACTTGTTTGTAGGTTGTGTTCAAAATCAATGTCTGTCTATTATTGAGATTTAGGGGGAATATTAATAAGATTAACTACATGCCTTTTTATCAGCATAGTCAAGATGAATTAACCATAATCAATGGGTGTTGATTAAGAAGGAATATCAATAAGTTTGCCGATCTGAAGGGGTGATTGGCTTTTAAAGGGAGTTTTTATGTCGGATACACCACAAGAATTAATGATAAACGGTAAATCTTTTTCGCTCGATGCTGATCCCAATATGCCTGTTTTATGGGCATTGAGAGATATTTTAGGCTTAACGGGAACAAAATTTGGGTGTGGAGCGGGTTTGTGCGGCGCCTGCACTGTGCATGTTGAAGGTAAGCCTATTCGATCATGTTTAACCAATTTACAGCAAGTTCAAGGTAAAGCAATTACCACCATAGAAGGCTTGAATAACCCTCAACTGTTAGCGGTATGGGCTGAGAAAAATGTGCCTCAATGTGGTTATTGTCAATCCGGTCAGCTGATGTCAGCGGCAGCATTGCTGACCCAATCTCCTCGTCCAACATCGAGTCAAATTGATGATGCTATGTCGGGTAATATTTGCCGTTGTGGCACTTATTCTCGGATAAAAGCGGCTATGGTGATAAGGAGCCGCAAAAATGAGTACTTTTACGGCAGTAGAAAACATCAGTCGTCGTGATGCATTAAAAATGTTTGGTGCAGTAGGAGGAGGCTTAGTATTAGGGACGACTGGGATGAGCTGGAGCCCCATGTTAATGGCACAAGAAAAAGAAGTGGCATTAAATCTTTTTGTGGCGATTGGTGAAGATAATAACGTGTATTTGACCTGTCATCGTTCTGAAATGGGACAAGGGATCCGAACAGGGATCCCTCAAGTGTTGGCTGATGAACTGGATGCTGATTGGGATAATATTGTGGTCGTACAAGCTTTGGCTGATGAGCGTTTGGGGAGCCAAAATACGGATGGTAGTCGCAGTATTCGTAAGCATTATCAAACAATGAGACAAATGGGCGCGATGGCTAGAACCTTGTTGGAGCAAGCTGCAGCGCTGCAATGGAAGGTACCCGTTACGGATGTGTATGCCAAAGCCCATCGAGTTTATCATCTCAACTCTAGTCGACAACTCAGCTATGGCGATCTTGCTGTTGCAGCTTCGGAGTTGCCAGTACCTGAACCCAATAAGATTAAGTTGAAATCAAGCAGTGAATTTATCCACATAGGCCAGTCTAGGCCTATCGTGGATATGCAAGCCATGTTGACTGGTCGTGCTCAATATGGCTATGACATTCGAGTAGAGGGGATGTTATATGCCAGTATTTTACGTCCACCGGTGCTGGGCTGTGTTCTGAAAACATTAGACGATGTAAAGGCGAGGAAGATCGCAGGCGTGATTGATATTATCCGCTTGCCTGAGTTAAAGGGGGCACCAAAATTTCAGCCTTTAGGGGGGGTGGCGGTTATCGCGACGAATTTATGGAGTGCACTGCAAGCTCGAAAAGTGTTAGAAGTGAGCTGGACTCAGGTGAGCAATAGTGGATACAACTCTAGATCTGATACTGAAGTACTCGTTGAAAGAGTACAAAAACCGGGTAAGGTAGTGCGTCAGCGAGGTGATGAAGTACCCGACTGGAGTCAGGTGGAAAAACTGAGTGCGATTTACACTGTCCCTTATCTCGCACAAGCTCCCATGGAGCCTCCGGTAGCGACAGCCCAAGTGACTTCGAATGGTTGTGAAATATGGGCATCGACACAAACTCCACAGAGTATACAAAAAAATGTTGCTGCGGCTTTAGGGCTAAAAGATGAGCAAGTTAAGGTGAATGTGACATTACTTGGAGGGGGATTTGGTCGTAAATCTAAACCTGATTTTAGTGTGGAGGCTGCTATTTTAGCGAAAGCAATAGAGCGGCCTGTAAAAGTGTGCTGGAGTCGTGAAGATGATATACAACATGGTTATTATCATGCAACGAGTGCGCAGTTTTATCAAGCGCAGCTTGATGAGACTAAAAAGCCAGTGGCTTTACTTGCCAGAACCGGTTTTCCCTCTATTAGTTCAACTTTTGCTGAAGGTATTGAATATCCCTCTGCGGGTGAGTTGGACTTAGGTTTTGTGGATGTGCCATTTGCATTGAAAAAAATGCGTTACGAGGCGGTAAAAGCGCCCTCTCATACACGGATTGGTTGGATGCGCTCAGTGTGTAATATTCAACATGGCTTTGGTATTGGCAGTTTTGTCGATGAGCTTGCCCAGAATGCCGAGGTAACTTGCTTTGATATGTGGCGCTTATTATTGGGGCCAGAGAGGAAAGAAACATTCACCGATCAAAACTTTAAATACAGTAATTATGGGGAAACCTTAGCTTCATACCCTGTGGATATCAATCGGTATCTATCGGTTATTGAGGCCGTCGAAAAAGCCGTTCAATCGTCCCCGAAAGTGGGAGAAAACCAAGCTTGGGGTTTTGCTGTCCATCGAAGCTTTGTCAGTTATGTTGCTGTGGCAACCTTAGTTGAGATGCCTCAATCTCAGTCTGTAAGAGTAATCAAAACAATTACAGCGATGGATGCGGGGACATTGGTTAATCCTGATAGAGTGAAGTCACAAATGGAAGGTGCGGTTATTTTTGGTTTAAGTTTGGCTCTCACTGGAGAAATCAGTTTTAAAGAGGGCAAAGTTCAGGAGTCTAATTTTCATGATTACCCGGTATTACGTATGTTGCAGTGTCCGAGTATTGAAGTGATTTTGTTGCCATCAAATGAAGCGCCAGCAGGTGTTGGTGAGCCAGGGGTGCCGCCTATTGCGCCAAGTGTGACTAATGCTATTTTCGCAGTGTCAGGAAAACGCATTAGAGCGTTACCGATTAGTCAGCATTTACAGGTATAAGGACTGATTCAAAGCGCTGCTTGCAGTGCTTTGCGTTTCATCGAGTTGTTGGACCGCTAATGTTATGATTAATTAATATAGAGTAAGAAAGCACATAATAATGCGCTGACGAGAATAAATTCTTGTATGAAGCGCCGACAACGGATCACCTCATATTGAGCTTGTGTTAAACTTATTATCAATTGATTTTTATCATAAATATGACAAACTAATGCCTTGGTTGTGGGATCTAAAAAAAGCCGAAAGTTAGTGAGGTCCCCATTTTTAAGTTGGATACTGTGTTCGCTGTGTTGAGAAAAGTTGATTTTTCTAGAGACACATTTTCCATCAAGAAAAATTTGCTCTAATCCACACCAATTACTGGCTTTAATTTCAACTAATTGTTGATCAACGTCATATTGAAACTTAACCATGCTCCTCCAGTATCCCTAAGAAACAATGATGATAACCCGATGGATCGGAACGATTGCACCTTGTTAAAATTAGTACTTAAGTATAGTCGTATGAATGAAGTGTTGAATGATATTTAAGCAAAGATCGAGACTGTTTTCTAGTTAATAAAAATGAATTTTATGTTTCTAAATATGTTTAGGGTGAAATAGAATGGTGTTAATACCGCCTCAAACCCATTGGATCTGGTATCTTCAGGTGGCTTGGGGATCCCTCAGTCACCGGTATATAAGATCTAGACACATAATTAATGTGTCTGGATCGGTTAAATTTGACTGGATAGGCTGCTTAGTCTATTGCAACGTCGTTGCTAGCCGCTTCAATGATGGCTTGAGCCATACCATCTGCAATCTCACCCGTCGTGCGATTTTCAGTGTCAGCCTGTTGGAAAATGCGCAATAGAGTATGATAAATTTCTTCTACTTTTTTGGTGGCGAGTGCCGCATCATAATTTTTTTCAAAGGAGACATTAATGATCCCACCGGCATTAATGACATAATCTGGCGCGTATAGGATCCCTAAGGATTTGAGTTGCTCCCCATGGCGAACTTCGCTTAACTGATTATTGGCGCAACCCGCAACGATGGTGGCCTTTAATTGTGGGATCGTGTCATCATTAATCGTTGCACCTAATGCACAAGGTGCATAGATATCGACATCTTGATGATAAATATCATCTGGAGCCACTGCGGTTGCGCCAAATTCTTTGACCACTTTATCAATGTTGGATTGATGAATGTCGGTTACGATGAGTTCTGCACCGTTTTCATGAAGGTGACGGCATAAATAGTAGCCTACATGGCCTAGGCCTTGGACAGATATTTTAAGCCTTTTTAATGAGTCCAGTCCTCGTTGATGTTTTATCGCCGCTTTAATGCCTAAATAAGTGCCTAAAGCGGTATAAGGAGAAGGATCACCGCTCTTGCCTTCAAGGCCAGCCATATAAGGGGTTTCTTCATGAGCAATCATGATATCAGCAGTTGTTGTCCCGACATCTTCGGCTGAATAATAACGTCCTTCTAAGGTATGAATGAAGCGACCAAATGCGCGGAATAAAGCTTCTCTATTTTTGGTTTTAGGATCGGCAATGATGACAGATTTACCCCCACCCATTTTTAATCCTGCGAGTGCATTTTTGTATGTCATGCCACGAGATAGGCGCAAAACATCATTTAGGGCTTCATCTTCAGATGCATAATTCCACATTCTGCAACCGCCAACAGCGGGTCCCAGTTTGGTATTGTGGACGGCAACGATGGCCTTTAAGCCACTTTCTTCATCATGACAAGTCAATACCTGTTCATGCTCGTCAATAGAGATATCATTTAATACAGCCACGTGCTGATCTCCGTTTAAGCGCTAAAAGGGCTAACCAGCACATGCGTGTGGCCAGCTTGTTATATTTATTTGCAGAACGATAGCATTTAGCGATACCCTCAACCAAGTAAACAAATAGATTTTTTATAAGAGAGCTGGAAGTTTTGCTTTCCACTTTACGTTAACGTAAATAAATGGGTGATTTTTTTCTCTATAATCTTTAAATATAGACGAGTTGTTCATAATAAGAAAGAAAGGAGCAGGTAATGGCGGAAGAAGTGATTGAGCAATCCTCAAAGGAAGAACAAGACAAGTTGCGTCAGGAGTGGATCCAAACGCAGTTTCAAAAAGCGAATAAGTTTCTCGCTGAAAAAGGTATTTTACCTTCGAAAGTTCATCCAGAGTCGAGTCGTTATTTAGCCCCATTTGTGGCTATTTGGAAAATTGAATCAAAGAAACCCATCAAGCAAACGTTTTGGGTGATGTCAGGTGATTTGCCTGCTGATTACGTTGATATCAATGTGGCGGCAACGGCTAGAGATGCTTTACGTCATTTTTCGATGGTTTGGCAAATGAAGGCGGAAAATATTCGTCAGTCGACATTAATCAATGATCCCACTCAAGCTAAATTTGCACAGTTGTTAGTGTCTCGGGCTGAAAGCCTTTATCAAATTCATAATGACGATAAATTGTGGGGATAGATCGAGGCATAAGTGAACATAGCTTTTACTGTGGTTAAATAACATAAAGGCATGCTGTTCATGCCTTTATGTCTAATAAAGCCTTTAAACAGGCCTTAGTGCTGTTTATGCATTATTTTAGGGCAGTCCGCTTAATGGCTATTCACTCCCATTCACCTAACGATTACTCGCTTAAATAATAGTAACCTTTATTCAGCAATGACAAAATAATAGCGGAAACATTGTCCATTTTACATAGTGATTGACAGCTTGTATTGTCAAACTGTAATTGATCCACGAATGTTGACATCACATCTTGAACGACTTTATTTTCTATATTGCTGAAATCAATTTGCTCACCATTAATAAATAATCGATGATTAGGATCGTTTTCCACTTGCAGTACTTTCAAGCCTCCAATGCGATATAAGCTTGCACCTTGTGATAAAGCCTCTTTAAGATCTGGGCTTGTGTAGTTTTCTTCTGGTTCACAAATATCTAAATCAAAACGATTCTGACTGAGTACTTTACCTAACAGAGCTTGGTAGTGGTTAGGGTCTTGCAATATGTCTTTTAATAAGTCCATCATGCCTTGTTGATGTGCTTGACTAATAAGACCTGCAACAGGCGGCTCATCTTGTGAGGTAAAACGTGTGAGGCCTGCATTATTATCAATTAGATTGTCAGCCACTTCGCTGAATAATTCTTGTTGGCTTGGGGCACGAAATCCCATGGAATAACTCATGGCTGTGGTGATCGTTTGGCCTTGATGAGGAAAACCGGGAGGAATATAAAGCATGTCTCCTTTTTCGAGGATGACATCAATGATGGGCTCAAAACCTTCAATGAGTGGCGTTGTGGTACTGTTATTTTTACTGGCGTACTGGCCCTTGTTTCCCACTGTCCATTGCCGTTTGCCTTCGCCTTGTATTATGAAAACATCATAATTATCAATATGGGCACCCACGCCACCACCAGGAGTGGCAAAAGACACCATAAGATCGTCAAATCGCCAATCCGGAATGAAGCGAAAAGCTTGAATGAAATCGTTAGTTTCGGGATACCAATGGTTGAGTGCTTGCACTAATAATTGCCAATTTCGTTCACCAAATTGAGCATAATCTTCAAACGGACCTTGATGAATATTGCAGTCATTTTCAGTAGTAACAACGACGCGAGAGCTGACTTCTTCTTCACAGGCTAAGCCGGCAAGTTCATCTGAAGTGATGATATCTTCAAAGTTAGGAAAGGCTTTTTTGATTAATAAAGGCTTTTTTTGCCAATAATTTTGTAAAAAATCGCGGGTATTGAGATCCAAGGTGTACATGGTGATTCCATATGCATGTTAGGGGAAATAGAGACCTAAATGACCTGAGGCTATTATTTGCAGGTGGCTTAGGTTTATATTCACTAACGCGTTTTGAGCGATAATAAATAAGGCAGCAAATTTACATTTGCCGCCTTATCACGTCATCGATAACCTATTTTCAATAAGTCATTGATCATAGGTTAATCGATGAGATTAATTAAGCTCATCGATAAAGGCTTCAGCACGGCCGATATAATTGGCTGGGGTTAATTTTTTCAGTTCAAGCTTGACGGCTTCAGGTAAATCAAGCCCATTAATGAAGTGAGCAAGTTGCTCGCCATCTATGCGCTTACCGCGTGTCAGCTCTTTTAATTTCTCATAAGGTTTTTCAATACCATAGCGACGCATCACCGTTTGTACCGGTTCAGCAAGGACTTCCCAGTTATTATTCAGCTCTGCCAATAATTGTGCTTCATTGACTTGCAGTTTACTGATCCCTTTTAGCGTGGCTTGGTAGGCAATAATAGCATGTGCCATACCCACCCCTAAATTGCGTAAAACCGTCGAGTCAGTCAGATCACGTTGCCAGCGAGAAACAGGTAGTTTTGCTGCTAAGTGCTGCATTAAGGCATTCGCAATGCCTAAATTGCCTTCAGAGTTCTCAAAGTCAATCGGATTGACTTTATGCGGCATGGTTGATGAACCAATTTCACCGGCAATAGTGCGCTGCTTAAAGTGTCCTAGGGCAATGTAGCCCCAAATATCGCGATCAAAATCGATGAGGATAGTATTGAATCTTGCTATGGCATCGAAGAACTCGGCAATGTAATCATGGGGCTCAATTTGCGTGGTGTAAGGATTCCAAGTGAGCCCTAAACCGGTGACAAAATTTTCTGATACTTGATGCCAATTCACTTCTGGGTAAGCTGAAAGGTGAGCATTGTAGTTACCGACAGCGCCATTGAGTTTCCCCATTATTTCGATAGCGTCAATTTGCTTTAGTTGACGTTGAAGACGCACGACAACGTTAGCCATCTCTTTACCGAGTGTAGAAGGTGAAGCAGGCTGGCCGTGAGTGCGAGACATTAATGGAATTAAGCGATAATCAAACGCCAGTTGCTTAATGGCATCGATGACTTGCTGGCAATAGGGTATTAAAACCTGTTCTCTTGCTTCGCTTAGCATCAGTCCATGGGAAAGGTTATTAATGTCTTCAGAGGTACAGGCAAAATGCACAAATTCATTGATGGCATCAAGCTCAGCGTTATCCGCAATACGTTCTTTAATGAAGTATTCAACGGCTTTAACATCATGGTTGGTGGTTGCTTCAATAGTTTTGACTCGCTGAGCATCAGCTTCATTAAATTGATCTTTAATCTTATCCAGTAGGCTCAATGCTTCGTCGCTAAAAGCAGGCACTTCTTTAATTTCTGGACAGTTAGACAGCATTTTCAACCAGTTTATTTCGACTTGAACACGGTACTTGGTCAGGCCGTACTCACTGAAAATCCCTTTTAATGAGGCGGTTTTACTAGCATAACGACCGTCTATTGGAGAGATAGCAGTTAGTGCGGAAAATTCCATTGTAAGCTCCTTGATGAACTTGACTTATGATAGGGTGAGGTTTTTTTTAGCAATATCTAAGATCGATTTTCTATTAAAAATAAGGTAGCGGCGTTTTCCACCGAGTTGACGCCAAAGCACTGCGCTGCGCATGGCGGACAGTAATAATGCTCGGATTTTCTCTTGTGTTTGTGGGCGCTTTAAAAATTCAGGATTACCGGATATTTGCAGTTTAGGACCTAATGGGCTGATGATATCACTGTAAATACTTGCAAAATTGGCAATGACTTGATCGCTAGTGAGTTCAAAATGGTGCAGTTGCCTGTGGATTTGATTAATCCGCTCTGACAGCATACCGAGTGCATTAGGAGCACGTGATAATTTTCGTTCTAAGGCTAAAATACCCACTAAATAGCGGGTGATTTCCATGTCTTTATTTTTACTGTCGCTGAGCTGTTCGACAATGAGTTTATAGCCCTTATTAAGCGCAATTTTATCAGTATAGACATCGCTGGTGATATCAGGATTGGTGACTAAAATGGCACTTAAACTCGCAGCAATGCCATCCATGTCGGCACTGCTTTGTCTTGTCAGGTGTTGTACTTGGCTAATGGCTTGTAAAATGCCGGCCAATGCCATGGTTCGTTCAGTTTGATCGCTCAATTCGTTACTCTCTTATCAGTGAGTCGATGATCCCGCCGCCTAAACACATGTCATGATAATAAAAAACGGCAGACTGTCCCGGCGTGACGGCCGCTACGGCGTCATCAAAAATCACTCGAATGTGTTTGTCATTATCATAGGTCAAGGTACAGGGTACGTCTTGTTGACGATAACGGGTTTTAACCGTCAATTTAGCGCCGTTTTTAGGCCCTTTGCTGTCGACCCAATGCAATTGGTTTGCGACTAAGCCTTGAGACATCAATCGAGGATGATGGCCACCTTGACCGACAATCAGTACGTTACGAGTGAGATCTTTTTCAACGACATACCAAGGATCGTCGCCACTGTCTTTCATACCACCAATACCTAAGCCTTTACGTTGGCCTAAAGTATGATACATCAAACCTTGATGTGTGCCGATAACGTCACCTTCAGAGGTTTCAATATTACCGGGCTGTGCGGGTAAAAACGTGGCTAAAAAGTCAGTGAATTTACGTTCACCGATGAAACAAATGCCTGTGCTATCTTTTTTATCATGGGTAATGAGTCCCATTTCTTTAGCTATTTCTCTGACTTGACTTTTTTCAAGCTCACCGACGGGGAACAAAGAGCGCGCAATTTGCGCGTGGTTTAATGTATAAAGGAAGTAGCTCTGATCTTTATTGTTATCGACGCCACGTAGCATTTGACTTTGGCCGTCGATGTCTCGGCGACGCACATAGTGCCCCATGGCGATAAAATCAGCATCAAGGATATCGTCGGCAAAATCTAAGAAAGCTTTAAATTTGATTTCCTTATTACACATGATATCGGGATTAGGAGTGCGCCCAGCTTTATATTCAGCTAAGAAATACTCAAAGACGTTATCCCAGTATTCGGCCGCAAAATTAACGGTATGTAATTTAATTCCCAGCTTGTCACAAACGGCTTGGGCATCTTTTAAGTCTTCGGCGGCCGCGCAATATTCATCGGTGTCATCTTCTTCCCAGTTCTTCATGAACAGGCCTTCAACTTGATAGCCTTGCTGGAGTAATAAGTAAGCTGAGACTGAGGAGTCAACACCACCGGACATGCCGACAATGACTTTTTTACCAAGAAGCGTGGGTTCGATAGCTGTCATAGATCCTAAAAACCGTTAAAGTGAACTGTATAAAAGAGTGACGATGTTGTTTTTAACTTAAGATATTGTCTTTTTTTAGATAACATCTTATTAACGCCACGGTGTTTTGTGGCGCATAATTCTATCATGCCTTGAAGCGAGGAGCCATCTTAGCGGCGAGGAAAATAAAATTGAAATTAAAGGATCAAAGTGACAAATATTGGTCATTGAGAATAGAAAGTGGATAGTGGGGGTTATTGCGATAATCTTTAAGGGATTGCAGCACCAGTGGACTGCGTAATTGCGTTTTTAGTGTCAGAATTTCTTCGAAAGTGAGCCATTTTGCATTCAATATGGCTGGATCTTGTGGGTTTGGTGCTATTTGTTTATCGAGACTAGCGCAAAAGGTATAACGCACAAAGGCTAAATCAGTATTTGCGCTGAATTGGTAAATGCCGACTAATGCTTTAGGGACTAAATGGATCCCTGTTTCTTCTTGAACTTCTCGTTGACAGGCTGTGATTAAACTTTCATTAGGCTCAAGGTGGCCAGCGGGTTGATTATATTGAAGGCGGCCATCAATCATTTCTTCCACCATCAAATAGTGTTGATCCGCTCGAATAATACAAGCGACTGTCGTATTAGGTTTATAGCGTTCAGTCATGACATTACTCTGTGTTGTTCTGGAAAATGACTAGTCTTTAGCGTTCATGGGCAAGGAGCGATATTGGCCAGAAGGGAGATCATCTAGACTCCATTGACCGATTTTATAACGGATTAATCTGAGTGTAGGGAAGCCGATATACGCCGTCATACGGCGTACTTGACGGTTTCTCCCTTCTGTTATGGTGATTTCAAGCCAAGTCGTTGGGTTGTTTTTTCTTTCTCTAATAGGGGGCGTTCTTGGCCATACTTGAGGAGGGAGGATCTGTTTGACTTGGGCCGGTAAAGTGGGGCCATCTTTAAGTTTAACCCCTTGCCTGAGTATGGCTAGCTGCTCATTACTGGGGATGCCTTCCACTTGCACCCAGTAGGTTTTTGCCGTTTTTTTATTAGGTTGGGTGATTTGGGCTTGCAATTTACCGTCATTGGTTAATAACAATAGGCCTTCGCTGTCTCTGTCGAGCCGGCCAGCAGCGTACACATCACTGATAGGAATAAAATCCTTTAGTGTCTGGCGACCCTGCTCATCGGTAAATTGGCATAGCACATCAAAGGGCTTATTAAACAAAATAAGCTGAGGGTTTTTGACCTGTTTTTTTACGGGGCGGTGATATGCGGGTTTGTGTGCATTCGGTCGCGCTTTTTGACTGGCCTTACTCGTTTTGCGTTGAAGTGAACGAGTAGCGATTTTTGGCGGATGAGATTGTGTCACGCTAATTGACTTCGCTGTGATGAAAAGACTCAGTGTACAGCTTAGTTGCCATAACTATGAAGTGAAATTTGAATCTTACAGGGAATGCTCTATTATGGGCGTCTAAAATGTTATGGTTCCCATTAATCTACTTTTGAGACACAGTGGCGTAAGACTGAGTGTATAATCAGCATTCTGTGATTCATTCTACTGGGGATTAATGAGAGAAGACAGGCGTCGGGTGGATGTATCGTGCTTTTTATAAGTCCTGCAGTAATAAGCCTTACTGCACATTCTCGGTTCGCTTCGTTTAATCTTCGAAGGCATCATTTTACAGATTTATAGGTATTACCTTTTTTAGTTTATTATTCAAAGTAGGATAAGATATGAACGATAAGTCAACGATCATTTACACCGAAACAGATGAAGCCCCAGCATTAGCGACTCTGTCTCTATTACCTATCATTAGCACTTTTACGCGTGCAGCAAATGTGAATGTTGAAACCCGGGATATTTCTCTTTCTGGACGTATCATTGCCAACTTCCCTAATCACTTAAGCCCTGAGCTAAGAATAGGGGATGCGCTTGCTGAGCTGGGAGAGTTAGCGACTAAGCCTGAAGCGAATATCATTAAGTTGCCGAATATTAGCGCCTCTATTCCACAACTTAAAGCGTGTATCGCAGAGTTACAAGCGAAAGGTTACGACTTACCTAATTATCCTGATGAGCCTAAAAATGCGGCTGAAGAGGCGATTCAGAAGCGTTATGACAAAATCAAAGGCAGTGCGGTTAACCCTGTGCTTCGTGAAGGAAATTCAGATCGTCGCGCCCCTGGCGCGGTGAAAAAGTATGCCCAAAAACATCCACATTCTATGGGGGCGTGGGCAAGTGATTCTAAGTCGCATGTGGCGCATATGAATGAAGGTGACTTTTTTGGTAGTGAGAAGTCATTAACGGTTGCCCAAGCGGCGAATGTTAATATCGTACTGACAAAAACGGATGGCAGTGAGAAAGTCCTGAGAGAGTCTTTATCCCTTAAAGCGGGCGAAATTCTTGATGGGGCAGTGTTAAGTAAAACGGCATTGGTTGATTTTTATCAGCGTGAAATTGAAAATGCAAAACAAGAAGATGTGTTGCTTTCTTTACACCTCAAAGCCACCATGATGAAAGTGTCTGATCCTATTCTTTTTGGTCACGCCGTTAACGTTTTTTATGCTGATGTGTTTGCTAAGCATGGCGAGTTATTTGAAGCGTTGGGTGTAGACGTTAATAATGGTGTCGGTGATGTGTATGCAAAAATCGCCACTTTACCTGATGCGAAACAAGCGGAAATAGAAGCCGATATTGCAGCGGTTTATGCTCATCAGCCTGCGTTAGCGATGGTTGACTCTGATAAGGGTATCACCAATTTACATGTGCCAAGCGATGTGATCATTGATGCGTCTATGCCTGCCGCTATTCGCAGTTCAGGGAAAATGTGGGGACCAGATGGTCAATTAAAAGACATGAAAGCGATGATTCCAGATCGTTGCTATGCGGGTGTTTACCAGGAAACAATTCAGTTTTGTAAACAACATGGTGCTTTTGATCCCAAGACCATGGGCAGTGTGCCTAATGTGGGTTTGATGGCACAGAAAGCAGAAGAGTATGGCAGCCATGATAAGACCTTTGAAATTCGAGCCGCTGGCACCGTCAATGTGATTGATAATAATGGTGATGTTTTAATGTCACACCCGGTGGAAGTCGGTGATATTTACAGAATGTGCCAAGTTAAAGATGCCCCGATTCGTGATTGGGTTAAGTTAGCGGTTAATCGCGCGCGTTTGTCCAATAAGCCAGCGGTATTTTGGTTGGACTCTGCTCGTGCTCATGACGTGCAGATGATCCAAAAAGTTGAGATTTATTTAAAAGATCATAATACAGAGGGATTAGAGCTGCATATTATGTCGCCTGTTGAAGCGACGCGCTTCACCCTTACTCGAGTGAAAGAAGGATTGGATACGATTTCGGTGACAGGCAATGTATTACGTGATTATTTAACGGATTTATTCCCTATATTGGAATTAGGCACGAGTGCTAAGATGCTCTCTATTGTTCCTCTTATGAATGGGGGGGGTTTGTTTGAAACCGGTGCCGGAGGCAGTGCGCCTAAACATGTTCAGCAAGTTGAGAAAGAAGGTCACTTACGTTGGGATTCATTGGGTGAGTTCTTAGCTCTAGGGGCTTCTTTAGAACATTTAAGCCAAAGTACAGGGAATGACAAAGCGCAAATTTTAGCTGATACACTTGATGACGCGATCGGACAGTTTTTAGATTGCAATAAATCACCATCACGTCGTGTGGGTGAACTTGATAATCGGGGCAGTCATTTTTATCTTGCTATGTATTGGGCGCAAGCCGTTGCAACGCAAACACAAGATGGTGAATTACAAACTCAGTTTACTGACATCGCTAAAAAGTTAGTCGATAATGAAGCTGTGATTGTGAAAGAATTGAATGATGCTCAAGGCGAGCCAGTGGATTTAGGCGGTTATTATCGCTTAGACGCTGCGAAAGCGACAAAAACGATGCGTCCTAGTGTGACATTAAATGCCATTTTTGGGTAAATTGAGCGTTGTAACCGTTTTTTAAGGCAATAAAAAAGCAGGGGGTTAGCCCTGCTTTTTTTGCGTTTTATTGACTAATTAGACGGTGATATTGCTGATGCGTGCATCCCTTTCGGGCCCGCTTCCACCTCAAATGTCACAGGTTGGCCAGCTTTCAAAGTTCTATAGCCTTCCATTTCAATGGTAGAATAATGTGCAAAAACGTCTTCACCACCGGCATCAGGGCAAATAAACCCAAATCCTTTGGCGTTGTTGAACCATTTTACAGTTCCGCTTGCCATACGTTCACTTCCTTCTGTTGTTTACTTACCAGTAAGATAGTAAAACCAAATTAAAGCGATGAAAAATCCAGCGCTTAAGCAACAGAATGTAAGTTATAAAAGATAAAGTCAAGAACATTTTAACAAAATACAAACATTTCATTAAAGAATAATCTTCAAAGC
The DNA here is from genome assembly GCF_023284005.1 of Shewanella surugensis. GTDB lineage: Bacteria > Pseudomonadota > Gammaproteobacteria > Enterobacterales > Shewanellaceae > Shewanella > Shewanella surugensis. The sequence continues at coordinate 5,198 of NZ_JAKIKS010000107.1, read as the reverse complement.
GGTTACCTACGTGTCGATTGAAAAAGCGGCGAACAGATCGAAATAGATTGGTATATGCGATGACTAAGGGCTAAGATTGAAACATGAGTAGAACAGAACAAATCGAACACATAGAAGAAAGTGAGAGTACTGAATTTAAGAGACCTTCTATGTATTTAGTCATTTTAAATAATGACGATTACACCCCGATGGATTTTGTCATTGATATACTGAAACAGTTTTTTAGTAAAAATGAACAACAAGCAACAGATATTATGTTAGCAATCCATCATGAAGGGAAGGGCGTTTGTGGGGTTTTCCCTTTTGGAATTGCTGAAACTAAGGTTGCTCAGGTCAATCAATTTGCAAGAGAAAATCAACATCCGTTATTGTGTTCTTTAGAAGAAGCCTAGTGAGTTCATAACCGTTAATTTTTAGGGGGGCTTATGCTAAACAAAGATCTTGAAATCACCTTGAATCTGGCATTTCAACAAGCCAGAGACGCGCGTCATGAATATATGACGGTAGAACATCTATTGTTGGCGTTAATTGATAATCCCTCAGCACAGGAAGCGTTAGTGTCTTGTGGTGCAGATCTCGATAAGTTGCGAGAAGACGTATCGAGCTTTATTCAACAAACCACGCCTATTATTGCTGATTTAGAAGAAGAAAAAGAGACGCAACCGACGCTGGGTTTTCAGCGAGTGTTACAGCGCGCCGTGTTCCATGTCCAGTCTTCAGGGCGTAATGAAGTCACGGGTGCCAATGTGCTCGTCGCTATTTTTAGTGAACAAGAATCACAAGCAGTTTACTTATTACGAAATAGTGCAATTACGCGTCTTGATGTGGTTAATTTTATTTCCCATGGTTTTTCTAAAAAGGAAGACGCACAAGAACAAGCGCCGGGTCTTGATCGCCTTGAAGATCAAACCGAAGTAGAAGAAGACAGTAGTATGTTGTCTCAGTTTACGCTTAATTTAAATCAAGCGGTTGAGCAAGGGCATATTGATCCTTTAATTGGGCGAAGTGATGAAATTGAGCGCTCTATTCAGATCTTGTGTAGAAGGCGTAAGAATAACCCTTTATTGGTTGGTGAAGCGGGTGTGGGTAAAACCGCCATTGCTGAAGGGCTTGCTTATCGGATTGTTAAAGAAGAAGTGCCAGAAGTGATGAGTCAAGTTACGGTCTATTCTCTTGATTTAGGTTCATTACTGGCAGGCACTAAATATCGTGGTGACTTTGAGAAACGCTTTAAAGGCTTATTGAAAGAATTAAAAAATGATGAGAACGCTATTTTATTTATTGATGAAATACATACCATCATTGGTGCGGGGGCGGCGTCGGGTGGCGTCATGGATGCCTCTAATTTGTTGAAGCCTCTACTGTCGAGTGGCCATTTAAGATGCATGGGTTCAACGACATATCAAGAGTATCAAAGTATTTTTGAGAAAGATCATGCATTAGCACGTCGTTTTCAAAAAATTGATATCAATGAGCCCTCGGTGGCAGAGACCACCAAAATTCTTAAAGGCCTCAAATCTAAATACGAAGAATATCATGGTGTGCGCTATACCTTGGCGGCTTTGAGTATTGCTGCTAAATTGTCCGATAAGCATATCAATGATAGGCAACTTCCTGATAAGGCGATTGATGTTATCGATGAAGCGGGCGCAAGAATGGCAATGCAGCCGCAAAGTAAACGTAAAAAAACCATCGGTCAAAATGAAATAGAGGCCATCATTGCCAAAATGGCAAGGATCCCTGAGAAGTCGGTATCAACGTCTGATAAGGATTTGTTGAAGAACCTTGAGCGTAACCTCAAAATGGTCGTGTTTGGCCAAAATACAGCGATTGAAAGCCTTAGCGCAGCCATTCGCCTATCTCGTAGTGGCTTGAGTGTGGAAACGAAACCTGTAGGAAGTTTTTTGTTTGCAGGGCCAACAGGGGTGGGTAAAACAGAGGTGACGAGTCAACTAGCTTCCTGTTTAGGGTTAAAACTTATTCGCTTCGATATGTCTGAATATATGGAGAGTCATACGGTTTCAAGATTGATTGGAGCACCTCCAGGTTATGTCGGTTATGACCAAGGGGGGTTATTAACCGATGCGGTGATTAAAAACCCTCACAGCGTGGTATTACTGGATGAAATTGAAAAAGCGCATTCGGATGTTTATAACTTGCTTTTGCAGGTGATGGACCATGGCACCTTAACGGATAATAATGGGCGAAAAGCGGATTTTAGGCATGTTACCTTAGTGATGACGACCAATGCTGGTGTGAGAGAAACTATCCGTAAGTCAGTTGGCTTTAAACAGCAAGATCATAGTGAAGATGCGATGTCTGAAATTAATAAGTTGTTTTCACCAGAGTTTCGTAATCGCTTAGATTCGATTATCTGGTTTAATCATTTAGATATGACGGTGATTGCTAAAGTCGTTGATAAGTTCTTAGTGGAACTACAAGCTCAGCTGGATGAAAAAGGGGTCAGCTTAGAGGTGAGTGATGAAGCTTTAATTTTGTTGGCTGAGAAAGGTTATGATAAGAATATGGGCGCGCGTCCGATGTCTCGTGTGGTAACCGAATCGATTAAACGGCCTCTAGCGGATGAAATTTTGTTTGGTAAGCTAGAAAAAGGTGGTGTGGCGTATGTTGATGTGAAAGAAGGGGAAATAGTGATCACCACTGATTCCCTCGAGAAAGTGACCAGCTAATCGATTTATCTAGTGATGTTAAGTGAAAATAAAAAAGCCGGGGGAGACCCGGCTTTTTTGTATGCATATATAAATATATCGTTTAGGACTAACTTTAGCGTGAACGGAAGACGATGCGTCCTTTGCTCAAATCATATGGGGTCAGCTGAACCGTAACTTTATCACCCGTTAAAATACGGATGTAGTTTTTACGCATTTTACCTGAGATGTGTGCAGTCACGACATGACCATTTTCTAGTTCTACACGGAACATTGTATTTGGTAAGGTTTCAAGGATCGTACCTTGCATCTCAATGTTGTCTTCTTTCGCCATTAATCAGTTATCCTGTTAGCCTTCAAATAATAAAAACGAAAGCATGATGCCGGAATTAAGGCTTCCTGTAAAGGGAAGTTCCCCTAATCGCATAGAATCTCTCTTTTAAAGAGGAGGGAGGGTTGGATCTTTATCTGAGGGTATTGGAGGATTCCAACCTGAAGATGTGAGGATTTGATGGGGATTGTAATCACGTTTGTAAGCCATTTTTCTTGATTTATCTATTTGATAGCCAAGATATAGAAATTCTTTCTGCATCATTTTGGCAATACGGCATTGGAGTAAAATAAGAAAGGATCCTAAAGAACGTTTATGTTCATCCGGTTCGAAAAAACTATAGATAGCAGAAAAGCTATTGGGTAAAATATCCGTGACGGCAACACCAATTAATTTATCATCAAGGGTCAATTCTATTAGCATGGGGGAAAGCCAAGTTGATGAAATAAAGTTATGATATTGCTCTGGAGATGGGGGGTACATTCCTCCATCTCGATGACGTTCGTTGATATACCGTTCGTATAACGCATAATGCTGCTCGGTATGATGATCGACGATTGTCCAATTAACGTCTTTATTATTATTGAGTGTCCGTTTTTGTCTTTTAGAGGGTTTAAAGTGATTAACGGGAATTCGAATAGGTAAGCAAGCGTTGCAATGTGGGCAGTCTGGACGATAAATGGTGCTGCCACTGCGTCTAAAGCCCAAAGATAAAAGTTGTTCAAATAAGCTAGGATCAAGCCCTTGCTCTTGGATGACTAACAGCTGCTCCATTTCTTCACTGAGATAGCTACAACTAAATGTTTGGGTTTTTCCAACGGAAAACTTTTGTGCTTTAGAACTCAATAGACACCTCTTTTGGTTCCCAACAATGCTTGGCGACGTCTTTATCTCTTAATTGTATCAACTGAGAAATAAATTGGGAGCGAGAAATTGCTTTCGCACCCAGTGAGGTTAAATGGGGATTAACAATTTGAGCATCAATAAGAGTAAATTTTGATGACAGTAAATGCTGTTGCAGGCACATCATGGCGGCTTTTGAGGCGTTGCTTTCAAGATGAAACATGGACTCACCACAAAAAACTTGACCAATAGCGATACCGTAGAGACCGCCTATTAATAAATCGTTATGCCATACTTCAATAGAATGTGCATAACCTTGTTGGTGCAAAGTAAGGTAAGCATCTTGAATGTCTTGTGTTATCCAAGTCCCTTCTTGGGCCTTTCTTGGCAGGGAGCAAGCTTGAATGACATGAGGAAAGGCATGATTGATAGTATAACGCCATGCTTGTTTGTTGACATATTTACGTAGGCTTCGGCTAATGTTCAGCTGGCCTACAGGGATAACGGCTCTAGGATCGGGAGACCACCATAAAATAGGATCGTTATTATTAAACCAAGGAAAAATACCATTATAATAGGCATTGAGTAAGCGTTGAGGTCGTAAGTCTCCTCCTACTGCAAGTAAGCCATTAGGTTCGGTTAACGCTTGCTCTGCTGGAGGAAACGGCTGTTGGTCATTATTTAAGTAGGACAGAGTGTTCAAATTGAGTATGATTAATGCTTCTGATTACCTATAAGTTAGCGGAAAAATTGATATGTTGAAACCTCATCTTAGCTGGGCCTGTATTTTTTTATTGTTGACAGTCACGATCCCTGCACTAGCAGCTTATGATCGTAATCAAGCAGTTCCTGTTGAAAAGGTGGAATATGGACAAATTGTATCAGTTAGAAATATTACTCAAAAACAATTGATTGAAGATCAAAATCGAGGATGGAAAACCTTTGGTGGTGCGTTAATAGGTGGTGTGATTGGTAATCAATTTGGTGGCGGTAGCGGTAGAACGGTGGCGACGATTTTAGGTGCTCTGGTTGGAGCAGGTGTGGGAAATAATGTAGGAAACGAGCCCTATTATCAAGAAACATTATTGGTTGAATTGATGATTAAGCAAGAAGATGGTCAGGATATTATGATTTTACAAGATAGAGATCCGAACATGATATTTAATGTGAACGATGAGGTGAGGGTTGTTTATTTACAAGGATTTGTGAGAGTTGACATGGCGATGTAGTGTGTAATGAGACGATTAAGTGCTTAACTAAAAGTTATCGTATATTTTGACGGATAATTATCCATGATGTTTTTTACACTCTCTTTGAGTGCATCAAAAGTGATAAAATCATGGCAAGATAACCAT
>NZ_JAKIKS010000106.1 GCF_023284005.1 Shewanella surugensis | reverse complement strand
GCCGTTGACTAATAACGAAGCCGAGCGTTGCTTGCGTGGGAGCGTGATCATGCGCAAGATCTGCTATGGCACAAGTTCAGATAGAGGTGATAAATTTCGCTCTCGGCTGCTCTCTGTCATTGAAACGTGCAAGAAGCGACAGTTATCCCCGATAAGAGTGATCAGCACTATCATTGCGGCCGTGGTTGATAAAAAGGACTATCCAGACGTATTTGGGCTTATGCCAGCTTAGTCAATCCCCCTCTGGTGAATACTTACCATGGTTCGAACCTGTCTTAAATGCTTTGTAGGTTGCTGGGTGTCATATGATGCCTTAGTGGAGGCTTGAGCCGTATGCAGTGAAAGTTGCACGTACGGTTCTTAGAGGGGCGGCACTTGGTAACAAGTGTCGCCTACTCGACAATTGGGCCGAAAACTCATTAAAATCACAAAACGAAAATACTGTCAATTTTATCTTATAGTTTCTTACATATCGTAGTTTTTTTGATATCATCAAAATGATCTTAACTTTATACTTTAGTGTATAGCAAATACTACTTAATATATTAAAATGACTGGAATAATACTTAAATCTGGTACAACTATATTCTCTAATCATTCATTAGTGATTTCTTCGAATGAATTACTAGAGATAAATAAAAACGGATATGGCGGATTGAATAAGATTTTTGACTCTATAAAAGACTTTTTTTGTCAAACTCAAAGAGTAGAAGCTAAAAAATTACTTTTTCAATTACTTAATTCAAATACACCTGATCATAAAATAAAAAACTTATTCGATAATCTTAAATCACTAGCAGGTGAAGACTTCAAAAAAAACTTTATATCGAATAATAATTCATACTCTATCACTGATAATGATAAAAAAATATTATTTGAACGAATAATTCAGCCTCGTGATTTAGCTACAGAAGAGGATGGCTTTGAAGCAGACTTTGAAATTGATTCTGGTGAGTATCAACGCTTTAATGAATCAAAAAGGACTCGAAGAATGGGGTTAACCGAAATAGATAAAGTTCTAGCCAATGAAATCAGAACAGATGCCGTTATAATAGCCAAAGCTAGAGAATGTGAACTATCTAAATTATATGATGAATTGTCGAGCCTGAAACCAGTCACAACAACCCCCATACTAATCCCCATAGGTTTAACTCATCGAGGTTTTATGAAAGAGGATCATGCTGTACTGGCGATTATAACCCAAGATAATATTTACATCGTCGACTCGAAAAACAATAATTATCAAAAGCCTATCAAGAGTTTACATAGTAATTTCCAAGCTTTTTCTGATAGCGTTAATTGTGGCCGTTATACTACATATACCGCAATAAAATTAGCAGATTCTTTTGCAAAGAATAACCTTGATGATCTCAATCATCGACTCAGCACTATAGTAAAACCTGATATAAATACACTTAAAGATCAATACATGGATCATATGCTTTAATACGGGTTCGTTGCAAAAAAAACAGATCGGATAATCCGTGATCTATTCTTGGCAAATCATCAAGTAATAACAACCACGTAATCTCGATCTCTACCAGTGATAAGGCACATTATCACGGCTAGAGTGATTTTTCTGACCACTTTTCTGACAATTTTTACTTTTTATGGAAGAAGAGGCAAGATATATCACTTAAGCTAAAACTTGCTAGACTTAAGTCTACGGGGCAGGAGCACACTTTAAGTGACAGCTTACTCTTTTGTTATCAATACTTGCCATAAAGAATCGATTGTTCAATGCATAAAAGCCCCCTCTCCCATTTGAGCCGTTCCGACTTTTATATTGGAGCTTACGGAATTTGTACTAAATGACAATAAACTTACAATCTCAATATTTAGGACACCTAACACCAGGCCAAGCAAATGATATAAAAGCAACGGGTCAAGATGTGAAGGTAACATTTGGAACCGGGCTATTGAGTAAATCATATGCGGTTTCAATTGAAGGTGATGGTAGTTTATCCTTTAAAAGGACAGGGCTCAGATCAGCCATACGAAATTTCTTTAATAGTGACGCATCCCATAATCTATCAAAAACAATGACTAAGCAGATAAATGGACAAACCGCACAGAATACAACAGATCTAACCAGCCTTGGTAAAGGAAAAAATGGAAGGGTTTATGACTTAGAAAATGGTTTTGTTCGTAAAGAGCTGAAATCAAGTGAGTCAAACATAGACAAAGAAGCCAAGCTCAGTATTGAAGCAGCGCAGATGAATCGATACCTTAGTGTCTTATGTAAACAAACGGGTTTATCTCGTAGTGAGTTAGGCATAGCGAATGGCGATGCCATTATCACCCATGATGAACAAGGCACTCCATACTTAGATATGCCTAAAATACCAGGCAAACCACTGTGGGTAGACACCAGTCAAATAAGTACTTCATCTTTTCCTTATGGTGCATCAGAAAGATTCAAAGAAGCCATTAATATATTAAATTTATCTGGTATTGTTCATGATGATCCTACTGGATTTAATATTTTTTTCGATTCTAAAACAGAAAGGTTCTTTTTTATTGATCTCGGTTCAACGCATCTTGACACAGCAAAAAATCCAGAAGAACTGAACTTTATATTAGAGATGAATAATAGGGCTAACGCTATGCATGTTAATGAGATAAAAGCTCTGGAAAGGCCTCCTCTTCAACCAATGAACTTTATTTAAACAATAAAAAGTCTGGGTGATTTTCACTGGATGATGGGCTCACAATAGAACAACGCTTACCCAAACTGATATTTTGCAACAAATCCGCTATCACAGCATTCATCAACTCCTTATATCAGCACTGAACAGGCCTTTTTTATAAGGGTATCGTTAGACGGGCTGCCGCTCCCTTCTTGCCTTATTTTCATTACAATAATGAAATATGAATTCACGAAATTAACCTCACTACAGATGATAGATAATCATCACTGTGAATAAAAATCTACACTATCTATCTTCACTTCAATCTGCGGCAGCAATTGATACTCAGAAGATCCAACGAGTAAACAAGCCATCCAATAGCAACAATCCATCACACATAGAAATGTCATCAGCCTTCATTTGAAGGCCAAGGCACTTTGGCTCACTTTAGCCATTCACTTCTGCGCTTTATCAGCAAGCATTTGATGATGTTGTCTGCGGCGTTGCTCGATAAAGGACTTCGGGAGCTGATGAAATCCAGCCGCATGAGTCTGTACATGATGACCCGCGCCAATAAGTTTGCCGTGGCGTGTATAAGCATCCGCTGAGCGGAATTCACTCTTAACATACTGTCGGTTGACCACTTTTTTAAATTTAGCGACGCCCGTGTTGTGCTCTGCTTCATTGATCGACCAACTGAGTTCCTTATTAATATTGAACCAAACCAGCCCCTTAATCCCATGGAACTGAGAACGGAGTTGCTTAAACATCTCGGTGATCCATCGTCCTTTATTCTCCGTGCGGTCACTATCGTCTCCGTCTTGTCCGAGTAACGAGTTGGGCACATCGCTGGGCTCTGCTGAAGCCACTTCTGCAATTAAAATTGGGTGATTGGGGTAGTGCAACATCAATAGAGCGTATTTTTCTTCGAATAATTCGGCAAATGTATTCCATCGGGTAAACGAAAAATTAGAACCCCAGTTATATCCATCAATGGATGTCCAATCAACCACATCATCACCTGGATAATAGAGTGTTATGTCGTTGTAATCGTCAACATCAACACTATTGGCATTCCATACCCACTCAACGTACTGATTCGCATCTGCAGCCTCAAACCTGTTATGTACATAGCGCCAAGCTAGAATATAGTTTTCAGGATCGTTACTCCATGGGTACCATATGCCGTTAAATTCGTGCGCAAAGCGTAATAATACCCGTGCATCTGGATCATCAAGTTCTTCTATCCATATTTTAAAATCAGCAATCCATTGATCTAAATAACCATCCCAATCACCCGCGATGATTTCTGGAAGAAGATTATCGTTCTGACGCTGCGCTAATGTCGGCTCCAGCGTGATCATGGAGGTTGCACCTTGCGCCATGATGTTGGTATTTTGCACCCTGAGAGTATTCCAATCATAATCAAAGCTGGTGAATATATGGATAATGCCGAGATCTTTATTAATATCTGTTTTAAAAGCAGTCATGTTGGCAGGACTATAACCATTGTCCAGAATGTAGGCACCAAGAATCGTTTTGGCACTGGCAATAGTAGATATTGATGTTATATAGGTCACTACGACTAGAAATATAAGTTTACACATTTAAGCCTCCATGCTGTCAGTGTCAGTGTCAGAATCAATCAGTCTCTAATTCTAAGTTTTTTGTCTTTTTTTTCATGAGGCATGAGTATGATATTGCTCTAAACTAATGAGCTAATTTACTTAAATCGTAATACTTTCGTACTATTTAAAAGCGCAAAAAAGTTTTTTTGTCCCTAAAAGCTAAACATTATTGCCATATAATGACTAATGCAAACCAAAACATGAATATCCATCCCTTTGTTCGATATGGCAACGTATCATCAGTCGACCTTGACTGTTTTACCGTTGATATCCTAATGCTTTATCTTACAATACGCTTATCTCTATACACTATTCTCAGGAGTCTTCTTTCATTCAATTTGGCTCACTATCACGGCATCAACATGCAATATAAACAACCCATTATAATAAGCTAACGCTCTAAAATTAATATAAAAAATAAAAATATTGTCGCCTCAACATATAACCCAAAAATGCCAACGAAAGAAAGGCACTTTAGTCACTCCACATTTCTCACTACTGATATCAAGCTACAAACTGGCATGACTGATATTGGTCACAATCGATGAATATTTCAACACTTGAACGCTATTTAACATAATTTCTAATATAACTGTGACATAAATGCTTGTTTTTCATTTTTGTTGCAATTAAGTTAATACGTCAGAAGTAATTAACACATCAATATTAACAATACCTTATTTAAGATTTCCTTACTCATGCTGATCTTAAAACAGCTTAATTAGTTTCAAATAATACAGAGGGATTTTATGCGTAATAAACGTCAATGGATAAAAAGTCTGACTTTTATGACACCACTGCTTTTTTCACCCTTAAGCTTTGCCGATTATTGTTTAGATGACTTATTGGAATTCACAAATTCCCCCCAAACTAGCGTTGCAGTATTAAAAAGTAATGGCATATATCCCACTGGGGCTCATAGCATTATTCATACTCGAAATGGTGCTGATACGCTCGCTAACACTCATGACGATCTTCAGTTCTCTTCACTGGCTGCCTTAGATGCCATCAAATATGTCGGGCCCATTACCCTTGATACACTAACAAGATTATTTCCGCTTCCCTGCACCGCTGAAGAAAATAGCGTAGAGGTGGTTTTCTCTCCGGCCCCTTATGATGTTTCACATTTGACCAAAGTGGTTGAAGCCATTGATCAAGCGACACTGTCTATTGATATTGCCATGTATAGTTTTAGAGACAGTCGAATATTATCGGCGCTATCTGATGCTGTGCAAAGAGGCGTGACGATTAGAGTGATCTCAAACAACGCCGTAAAAGACAGAAAATCGCCTTCAGGAACAATGTCAGAAAAGCTCGAGCAAGCGCTGATCGATGTCCGTTACGTCAATAAAATCATGCATCATAAATTTGCCATCATAGATCAAAGCCTCAGCACTGCTCAATTGATCTCTGGCAGTGCTAATTGGTCTTATTCAGCCGCGACGCGTTATGATGAAAATACTTTATTCATTAAAAATAATGCCGAGTTCATGACTTCTTTTCAAGAGGAATTTGACTTACTTTGGCATCATTCAAGAGACTTTACCTGTGAAACTTGCACAGTGAGCTCAGTGATTGATACAAGCTATCAAAAAACGCAGCCTCACTCATTCAAGACGCGTTTTACCTCGAGTAATTTTAAAACGTCCACTACCCGCTATGGTGAAACCTTTTCTAAAGTATCAGGAAGAAGCACCGTATCAGATACCTTGGTTGAATACATTAATAATGCCCAAACCGACATCAAAATTGCCAGTGGACACCTTCGCTCTTGGCCTATCGCCCAAGCGTTACTTAATAAACATGCTGAAGGTCATGTGAATGTTCAAATATACCTCGATATTCAAGAGTATATTAGTTTATATACCCATGAGTTAGAACAGGCTGATCGCCAAGTCTGTTTAGATGATGCAAGCACACCCTCTCAAGAGCAGGCTTGTTATGACAAAGGCAGTCATTATAGTTATATGTTGAGTGAGCAAGGCATTGATGTTCGCTTTAAAAGCTATAGCTATCGCTGGCATTATTCTTATGCAAAACAAATGCATCATAAATATACCTTAATTGATAATAAAACATTAATCACAGGCAGCTATAACTTTTCAGACAATGCAGAGCATAACAGCATGGAAAATATCATGCTCATTGAAAAGTCTGATAATCCAATGGCTATCAATGAGTTTTTAACGAATTTCGAGTCTATTTGGCATACTGGTGAGGATGATAATAGCTACAATCACCTCATGGCACTTATCAATGATCAATCGGTTATCAGTATCCCCATTGTGTTTGATCCTATGGCGATCACTTGGGAGCAAGTCACCCATTTAAAAGAGCGGATCCGAGCCGTGTGTCCGGCCATTAATTCTGAAGATTTCAGAACCAGCCCTGAGGATCATTACGTGTGTGAAAAACCGAATTAATCGTTAACCCCACAAAAATAAAAACAAAAAAGCCGCATTAATGCGGCTTTTTTACTTCTGCTACGATCAACAATCAGCAGTTAATCAGTCAACTAACTGACAATACGTTTATGCAACTCTTGCAATGAAGTGACATTATTACGGTCATCGGCCGAATGGGCCATGCAAGTCGCAAAGGCTGCATTCAACGTTGTCGTATAATTCACTTTATAGCGTAAGGCACCACGACGTAATTGACGCGAATCTTCAATCGCTTGACGCCCTTCTGTGGTATTCACAATATAAGTGTATTCACCATTCTTAATACGGTCGAGAATATGCGGACGCCCTTCATGGACTTTATTCACCAAGCGTGGATTAATCCCTGCTTCACCGAGAATAACGGCGGTGCCGTGCGTTGCATCAATTTCATAACCTAGCTCAATCAACTTAGAAGCTAAATCAGCAACCCGTTTTTTATCGCTATCACGTACAGAAAGCAAGGCTCTACCCGATTTTGGCACTTCACACGTCGCACCTAACTGCGCTTTAGCATAAGCTTCGGCGAAGGTATTACCCACCCCCATCACTTCGCCAGTTGAGCGCATTTCAGGACCTAACATAGGGTCAACACCGGGAAATTTATTAAAAGGCAATACGACTTCTTTGACCGAATAATAAGGCGGAATAATTTCTTGAGTAAAATTCTGCGACACTAAGCTTTGACCCGCCATCACTCTTGCCGCAATCTTAGCAAGCGGTTGGCCTATCGCTTTGGACACAAAAGGCACAGTACGCGCTGCGCGAGGATTCACTTCAATCATGTAAACTTCGTTATTCTTAATCGCAAACTGCACGTTCATTAAACCAATAACACCCAACTCTATCGCCAATTTCCTTACTTGTGTACGCATCTTATCTTGAATGTCATGACTCAAAGTATAAGGCGGCAATGAACAACCGGAATCACCGGAATGCACACCGGCTTGTTCGATATGCTCCATAATGGAACCAATAACGACATCTTTACCGTCACAAATAGCATCGATATCAATTTCAATAGCATTGTCTAAGAAAGAATCCAGCAACACGGGTGATGCATTTGACACACTCACCGCTTCATTAAAATAACGCAGTAAATCTTGCTTATCGTAAACAATTTCCATTGCCCGTCCACCTAATACGTAAGATGGGCGAACCACTAATGGATAACCAATGCGTTCAGCTGAGATCACCGCCCCTTCAACAGTTGTGACGGTATCATTTTCAGGCTGCTTCATGCCTAAACGCTCAATCGCTTGCTGAAAACGCTCACGATCCTCAGCTCTATCAATCGCATCTGGGCTGGTGCCAATAATAGGCACCCCAGCGGCCTCTAGCTCCCGTGCCAATTTCAACGGTGTTTGACCACCATATTGAACAATCACGCCTTTGGGCTTTTCAATACGCACAATTTCAAGTACATCTTCAAACGTCACTGGCTCGAAATATAAACGATCTGAAGTATCATAATCCGTAGACACCGTTTCAGGGTTACAGTTGACCATAATGGTTTCATAACCATCTTCACGCAATGCTAATGCGGCATGTACACAACAATAATCAAATTCAATGCCTTGACCAATACGGTTAGGTCCACCGCCTAAGATCATAATCTTTTCACGGTCGGAGGGATTGGCTTCACACTCTTCTTCATAAGTCGAATAAAGATAAGCCGTGTCGGTTGCAAATTCAGCTGCGCAAGTATCAACCCTTTTATAAACAGGTAAAATATCATGACGGTAACGTAACTTGCGAACTTCCGTTTCACTGACACCTGCAAGCGTTGCTAAACGGCCATCGGCAAAGCCCTTACGCTTCAATTGTCGTAATAAAGATTCATTCAAACCCGACAAACCGACTTCAGCCACATGAGACTCTAACTTAACCAGCTCGTCGATCTGTACCAAAAACCAAGGATCGATGTTGGTGAGCTTAAAAATACCTTCAACGGACAGTCCGGCACGGAATGCATCGGCAATGTACCAAATACGCTCGGCGCCCGGTTCTTTCAACTCATGGCGAATACGTGATAAGGACTGCGCATCATCTAAATCCACTTCCGGATCCAGACCCTGCTTACCTACCTCAAGTCCACGTAATGCTTTTTGCAATGACTCTTGGAACGTACGACCAATCGCCATCACTTCACCCACAGATTTCATCTGAGTGGTCAGGCGATCATTAGCACCGGCAAATTTCTCAAAGTTAAAGCGAGGGATCTTAGTGACAACATAATCAATCGCAGGCTCAAATGACGCGGGGGTTGCACCACCAGTAATATCATTACTCAACTCATCTAACGTGAAACCAACCGCCAGTTTTGCTGCAATTTTAGCAATAGGAAAACCCGTTGCCTTAGAAGCTAATGCCGATGAACGAGATACCCGAGGGTTCATCTCAATGATCACCATACGACCATCTTTTGGATTGATGCCAAATTGAACGTTAGATCCACCGGTTTCAACACCGATTTCACGCAATACGGCCAAAGAAGCATTACGCATCAATTGATATTCTTTATCCGTCAAGGTCTGAGCAGGCGCAACGGTAATCGAATCGCCAGTATGAACGCCCATAGGATCAAAGTTTTCAATCGCGCAGACAATGATGCAATTATCATTACGATCACGTACCACTTCCATTTCATACTCTTTCCAACCAATGAGTGATTCATCAATTAATAACTCATTGGTGGGAGACAGATCTAACCCTTGAGAACAAATTTCTTCAAATTCTTCAACATTATAGGCAATCCCCCCACCGCTGCCGCCCATGGTAAAAGATGGACGAATAATACAAGGGAAACCAACTTGATCTAATACTTTATGGGCTTCATCTAACGTATGAGCAATCCCTGCGCGAGGACACTCAAGTCCAATAGATTTCATCGCTTTATCAAAACGGCTACGATCTTCAGCTTTGTCAATAGCATCGGCGGTAGCACCAATCATATCCACATTGAACTCTTTCAATACTCCTTTGCTTTCTAGCTCTAGAGCACAGTTTAACGCCGTTTGTCCACCCATAGTGGGTAAGATCGCATCCGGACGTTCTTTTTCGATAATATTACGAACCACTTCCCAATGAATAGGCTCGATATAAGTCGCATCGGCCATGTCAGGATCGGTCATAATCGTCGCAGGATTAGAGTTAACGAGAATAACCCGGTAACCTTCTTCTTTCAGAGCCTTACAAGCTTGAGCACCGGAATAGTCAAATTCACAGGCTTGTCCAATCACAATTGGACCCGCGCCTAGGATGAGAATACTTCTTATATCTGTACGTTTTGGCATTGCTTTAATCTTCTCCCAGATCCCACTGATTATTTGGCGTTATTACGGTAATCTTCAATTAACTCAATAAAATGATTAAATAAAGGTGCAGCATCATGAGGCCCTGGACTCGCTTCAGGGTGCCCTTGGAAACTAAATGCAGGCTTATCCGTCAAATGAATACCTTGTAATGATCCATCAAATAATGATTTATGCGTCACTTTAATGTTGGCCGGTAAACTGGCTTCATCCGCAGCAAAACCATGATTTTGGCTGGTGATCATGACCGTACCTTGCGCAATATTACTCACAGGATGATTAGCACCATGATGACCAAATTTCATTTTTAATGTTTTAGCACCTGATGCTAACGCAAGTAATTGGTGACCCAAGCAAATGCCAAAGACTGGAATATCGGTTTTCAGTATCGCTTGAATCGCATTAATAGCATAATCACAGGGCTCAGGATCGCCAGGGCCATTGGATAAAAAGATACCGTCGGGCTCCATGGCCAGTACTTCCGCTGCAGGTGTAGTGGCAGGCACAACCGTCACATCACAACCCCGATCGACCAGCATACGTAAAATATTACGTTTCACGCCATAATCAAAAGCCACAACCTTAAATTTGAGTTCGTCACTAGGCGTATCTTTAGGTAAGCCCCCCACTAAACGCCAACTGCCTTTACGCCAGTTATATTGGCTTGCAGTGGTCACTTCTTTGGCTAAATCCATTCCTTTTAAACCGGGAAAACCTTTCGCGGCAGCCAACGCCTTCGCTTCATCTAACTCTCGTCCTTGCTCACTGACCAAAATACAACCCGCTTGAGCGCCTTTTTCTCGTAAAATACGGGTTAATTTACGTGTATCAAGATCGGCAATACCCACAATATTATTGGCTTTAAGATAATCACCGAGTGATTGCTGATCGCGAAAGTTACTCGCTATCAGCGGTAAGTCACGAATAATAAGACCACAAGCATGTACCGAATCTGATTCTTTATCTTCATCATTGGTGCCTGTATTGCCGATGTGCGGGTAAGTTAGTGTCACAATTTGGCGAGCATAAGACGGATCTGTTAATATTTCCTGGTAGCCTGTCATTGAAGTGTTAAAAACCACTTCACCAACCGTCATTCCAGTTGCACCAATTGCAGTGCCAGAGAATACAGTCCCATCTTCGAGTACGAGTAAGGCAGACTTAGTCAACACGACCTCCATAATAGTCAAGCCATTGAAAAACAATGTTTTATTGATAGTTGCTTTTACTTAAACACCATAGTTCAAGCAAAACACAGACAAATTCGGACAATTTTATATGCAAAAATAACGCTTGTCTATGCAAATAAAATCTTTTTTTCAAAAAAAAACCGCTCAATTAGCGGTT
Source organism: Shewanella surugensis (assembly GCF_023284005.1). Taxonomy (GTDB): domain Bacteria; phylum Pseudomonadota; class Gammaproteobacteria; order Enterobacterales; family Shewanellaceae; genus Shewanella; species Shewanella surugensis. The sequence goes on along the minus strand of NZ_JAKIKS010000106.1, from coordinate 8,774 downwards.
TTTTCAACTTATGATTTAAGCCCTAAGACTTGCTGCATATCATAGAGACCTGCATCCTGATCATAGAGCCAAAAAGCGGCCCGCATAGAACCATTCGCATAAGTCATACGACTCGATGACTTATGCGTTATTTCTATACGTTCGCCGACATCAGCAAACATGGCAGTATGCTCACCAATAATATCGCCTGCACGAATGGTCGAAAAGCCAATGCTCTCTCGGTCTCTTTCACCCGTCATGCCCTCTCGGCCATAAATAGCACATTTGTCTAAATCACGGCCTAGCTTATCAGCAATAACTTCACCCATTTTTAGCGCGGTGCCTGAAGGTGCATCTTTCTTATGCCGATGATGACTTTCAATGATTTCAATATCGCTGTAATCACCCATAACTTCTGCGGCCAACTCTAATAACTTCCACATCAAATTCACGCCAACAGACATATTAGGAGCAAGTACCACAGGTACTTTTTCTGCATACGAGGTGATACGCTCTTTTTGAGCATGATTAAAGCCCGTTGTGCCAATCACAATCGCCTTACCATGACGAGCACACCAATCGGTATGAATTACGCTCGCTTCAGGGGAAGTAAAATCAATCAAGACATCAAAATCATCAACCGCTTTATCTAAAGAATCGGTGATCAGCACATTCATGGCACCCACACCCGCTAACTCACCCGCATCAACCCCCATTAAGGTTGAACCAGAACGCTCTATGGCTGCACCTAAAAAGATATTATCATGCTGCTTTGCAGACTCAATGAGGGTCCTCCCCATACGCCCGCTGCCACCGGTGATGGCAATTCTCACTTGTTCAATCATGCCTTCTCCCTCAAAAATCAATGCCATCAATTAGACTTAATTTAAACTCAAAAAAAAGCCTAAGATTAACTTAGGCTTTTCATATTAAAGAATATCGAGCAATTCAACTTCGAAAACTAAAGTGGAATAGGGTGGAATGGAAGCCCCTGCACCACGTTCACCATAAGCGAGATGTTGTGGAACATATAACTTCCACTTTGAACCGACAGGCATTAACTGTAATGCTTCAGTCCAACCGGCAATCACACCAGAAACTGGAAATTCAGCGGGTTGATCACGTGCAACAGAACTATCAAAAACATCACCATTGATGAAAGTACCATGGTAATGTGTGCGTACTGTCGCATCATATCCAGGCTTATCGCCTGTTCCTTCGGTCAGGATTTCATACTGCAAACCCGACTCTGTTGAGAATACACCTTCACGTTGCCCAATCTCAGCAAGGAAAGTTTCTCCTTCGGCAGAAGCGGCTTCTGAAGCCGCTTCTTGAATTTTTTGAAGACGTTGGCTAATTTCAGTGAAAGCCACTTGTAGGTCTTCCATCGCAACAACGCTTTCTTTACCCGCAAAAGCATCGGCTAAACCCGATTGGACGGCAGAAATATCAATATCTTCAAATGAATTAGACGCTAATTGCTCACCCATTTGACGACCTACGCCATAACTTGCTTGCTGTTCAATCGTACTGAACGTATCAGACATAATATTCCTACTCTTTATTTATTCAATGAACTCAGCGCGGGACTTTAACATATTCAGTGTTAAATTACTTCCCAAAATGCCAACTTATTTAGGCTTTTTGTGACGCATTAAAAGCCGTGTTATAACGTTATTTTTCACAATAAAAAACCTCACAATTGCGAGGTTTTTTTATACCCAAGCCAATTCAATATGCAGGCTTCAGCTGGTTTGGGTATACAACTAAAGGTTAGCTGTTTAAATCTTGAAAAAACTTTTTAACCCCATCAAAAAAACCTTCAGCCTTCGGGCTATGTTTTTTTGCTTGTCCGGTTAACGAAGCTTCGAACTCTCGCAATAAACCTTTTTGTTTATCGTTAAGTTTAACCGGTGTCTCCATCACAACCTTACAAAGAAGATCGCCAACCGCATGACTGCGGACTGACTTAACACCTTTACCGCGCATACGAAACATACGACCGGTTTGGGTTTCAGTGGGTATTTTAAGGCTGACTTTACCGTCTAGTGTCGGCACCTCAATTTCACCACCCAACGCAGCTGTACTATATGAAATAGGCACTTCACAATATAAGTTATTGCCATCACGAGTGAAAATGGCATGTTCACGTACACTCACCTGAACATAGAGATCGCCCGCTGGCGCCCCAAACTCACCCGCTTCACCTTCACCGGTTAAACGAACGCGATCGCCATTATCGACACCTGCTGGAATTTTAACCGATAGAGTTTTACTCTTTTCAACACGCCCTTCTCCATGGCAATGTTGGCAAGGATCTTTAATAATTTTCCCACGACCATGACAGGTAGGACAGGCTTGCTGTACAGCAAAGAAACCTTGGCGCATTTGCACTTGTCCATTGCCGTGACACGTCCCGCACGTTGTCGCAGAGGTCCCTTTTTTCGCACCTGTACCATTACAAGGCTCACATGCCGTCAAGGCAGGAATGCGTAATTCTTTGGCTAATCCTTTTACTGCTTCTTCTAAAGACAGTTCAAGGTTATAACGCAGATCAGAACCTCGCGCAGCTTGACGTTGTCCGCCACCTCGGCGACCACCACCGAAGATATCGCCAAAGACATCGCCAAACACATCACCAAAATCACCGCCGCCATGACCACCGCCACCACGATTAGGATCAACGCCAGCATGACCAAATTGATCATAAGCCGCTTTCTTATCGCCATCGGTAAGAATTTCGTAGGCTTCTTTAACTTCTTTAAAACTGGCTTCAGCCGCTTTATCGCCTGGATTTCTATCCGGATGATACTTCATTGCTAAGCGCTTGTAGGCTTTTTTAATCTCGCGCTCACTGACGCTTCTTGTGACGCCTAATACTTCGTAATAATCTCGCTTTGACATAATCTACATTGCTCGAATAAAAGTTGGACAAACGGGCGCTAGAGTTACCTCTAAACGCCCGCTACTGAATCAATCAGAAACTGTCTAATTATTTCTTGTCGTCTTTTACTTCTTCAAATTCAGCATCAACAACATCATCAGCCGCATTAGTTGGCTCTTGTTGTTGCTCTGCACCGGCATCAGCATCAGCATCAGCACCTTGCTCAGCTTGGGCTTTCGCTTGCGCAATTTCCATTAACTTAGCAGACGCTTCCATTAATGCGGCAGTCGCTGTATCGATAGCTTCTTTATCATTACCTTTAACCGCTTCTTCAACTGCAGTCATTGCCGCTTCGATTTTTTCTTTATCTTCGCTTGGTAATGCTTCACCCGCTTCTTCGATTTGCTTCTTCGTCGAATGTACCATGCCATCAGCTTGGTTACGTGCTTGAACTATTTCTTCAAACTTCGCATCTTCATCGGCATGTGCTTCAGCATCACGAACCATCGCTTCCACTTCTTCTTCACTTAAACCTGAAGAAGCTTTAATGGTGATATTTTGTGCTTTACCGGTTTTCTTATCCGTCGCTGATACATGTAATATACCATCAGCATCGATATCGAAAGCCACTTCAATTTGTGGCGTACCACGTGGTGCAGCGCCAATACCGTCAAGATTGAATTGACCCAATGATTTGTTGCTACTGGCTTGCTTACGCTCACCTTGTAGTACATGAATCGTTACTGCACTTTGGTTGTCATCAGCGGTAGAGAATGTTTGCTGTGCTTTCGTTGGGATAGTGGTGTTCTTCTCGATAAGCTTAGTCATCACACTACCCATCGTCTCAATACCCAGAGATAGAGGCGTAACATCAAGAAGCAGTACATCTTTCACATCACCAGAAAGAACACCTGCTTGTACTGCAGCGCCCACGGCAACCGCTTCATCAGGGTTCACATCTTTACGAGGTTCTTTACCAAAGAAATCAGTCACAGCAGCCTGTACTTTAGGCATACGTGTTTGGCCACCAACAAGGATGACGTCATTGATGTCAGAAATAGACAAATCAGCATCGGCCATTGCCACTTTTAGAGGCTCTAAAGAGCGAGTGATCAAATCTTCAACCAAAGACTCTAACTTAGCACGAGTGATTTTAACCACTAAATGTTTAGGACCTGTTGCATCGGCAGTGATGTAAGGCAGGTTAACTTCTGTTTGAGTCGTGCTGGAAAGTTCAATTTTTGCTTTTTCAGCGGCTTCTTTAAGACGCTGCATTGCAAGAGGATCGTTACGTAAATCTAGACCTTGCTCTTTTTTGAACGTATCGGCTAAGTAGTTAATTAAACGACTATCAAAATCTTCACCACCTAAGTGAGTATCCCCATTAGTGGCAAGAACTTCGAATGTTTGCTCACCGTCAACGCTATCAATTTCGATGATAGAGATATCAAATGTACCCCCGCCCAAATCGTAAACCGCAACAATGTTGTCGCCTTGCTTCTTATCGATACCGTATGCCAGTGCTGCAGCCGTTGGCTCGTTGATAATACGTTTAACTTCAAGACCCGCGATACGACCCGCATCTTTTGTTGCTTGACGCTGTGAATCATTAAAATAAGCAGGAACCGTAATAACAGCTTCTGTCACTTCTTCACCTAAGAAGTCTTCTGCCGTTTTCTTCATCTTTTTCAAGATTTCAGCAGAAATTTGTGGTGGCGCCATTTTGTTACCACGCGCTTCAACCCATGCATCACCATTATCAGCACTGATAATTTTGAATGGCATAATATCCACATCACGCTGTACTTCATCATCTTGAAAACGACGACCGATTAGACGCTTGATAGCATAAACAGTATTAGTCGGATTGGTGACAGCTTGACGCTTAGCAGGTTGACCTACTAATGTTTCATCTTCGGTATAAGCAATGATAGAAGGAGTTGTGCGATCGCCTTCGGCATTCTCCAAAACGCGAGCGGTGTCGCCATCTAATACTGCTACACAAGAGTTAGTTGTGCCTAAATCGATACCAATAATTTTACCCATGGAGTCCTCCGGAAATCGTACTTAATCTAAATTCTTTGTCTGTGTATAGAAATGGGGATAGACATGGTTAATTTCAAGTCTTTATTTATCAGCCCAAATCTGCTCTTACTTCCCTATATTGGGACAGCTAATATAAATACAAGGGGAAAAAATAAAAAAATAAAAAATCATCTCAGTTTTAAGGGAAGCGACAAAGGAAGACATGATGATCATGTTTACCCATAGTAGAATGCGGAGCAAGAAACAAAAAGGCAAATAAAGAGAAAGAGAAAGGAAAATGAACACCCAGCAGATGAAATGCCGGTACGATGCGACACGCCATCAGCGGGTTATAAATTACTAATCGCGAACGGTATAATTTCCCCAAGCCAGCCATTTATAAGTGGTTAAGGCTTCGAGTCCCATTGGGCCGCGCGCATGTAGCTTTTGGGTACTCACTGCCACTTCAGCCCCCAAGCCAAATTGGCTCCCATCAGTAAATCGGGTGCTGGCATTCACATACACAGCAGAGGCATCCACTTCATTCATGAAATAATTCGCCGTGTGAATGTTATCGGTCAAAATCGCTTCAGAATGCCCGCTCGAAAACTGCCTGATGTGTTCAATCGCCATCGATGTACTGTCGACCACTTTAATGCCTAAAGTTAACGATAGCCACTCAGTTGCAAATGTCTCATCTGAAGCGCTAACGACTTCAATCGCAGGCTCAACATGCGTTTGATTCAGATAAGTTTGGGTTTTCTCACAGCCATAGAACCTCACCCCTTGCGCCACTAAATGTTGGCAAATTTGGGGAATAAAGGTTTGTGCCACCGCTTCATGCACTAAAAGCGTATCGAGCGCATTACAGACCGTGGGTCGCTGCACTTTAGCATTGGCAATCACATCCAAGGCTTTTTCAAGATTGGCACTATGATGCACATATAAGTGGCAAATACCAATACCACCTAAGATCACCGGAATACTCGCTTGCTCTGCGCACAGTCGTTGTAAATGTTGACCTCCACGAGGCACTATCATGTCTACGTATTTATCGAGTTTAAGGAGCCCTGTGACTAACGTGCGATCGGGACTAGCGATCAACTGCACCGCAGTTTCAGGTAAACCTTGTGACTTAAGCGCGCTTTGTATCGCTTCATTTAACGCAAGATTTGAGGTTAAGGTTTCTTTGCCCCCACGTAAAATAACCGCATTACCTGTTTTTAAAGCCAATACCGCAATATCTACGGTCACGTTAGGACGCGCTTCATAAATCACCCCAATGACACCTAAAGGGACCCGACGACGAGACAAGCGTAATCCATTATCGAGTAGACGGCTTTCAATTTCAGCGCCCACTGGATCCTCAAGAGTAATGACATTATCAATATCATTGATAATACTGGTAAGACGCTGCTCATTAAGCAACAATCGATCAATCATCGCATCCGATAACCCTTTTTCACGGGCCGCTTGCACATCTTGACAATTAGCTTCAAGGATCTTGCCTTTATTTGCCGTTAAATTTTGCCCGATAGCCTTTAACAATGCGTGTTTCTGTGTTGCCGTTAAATTCGCTAAAGCGTAGCTCGCTTGCTTCGCCTTCGCTCCAAGGGATGTCAGGTATTTATCATTTTCACTTTGGCTCATAGCACCACCATATCATTGCGATGGATCACTGCATCGCCGTAATCATGTCCCAGTATCGATTCGAACTCATCCGAATGTTTACCCATTATTTTTTTTATGTCATCACTGCTGTAACGCACCATGCCTTTAGCATGCATTTTTCCATCACTGTCCACAATGGCTAACGTATCACCCCGCTGGAATATCCCCACGACACCTTTAATGCCTTTTGACAATAAACTGCGCCCCTTTAGCGTGACTGCATTGACAGCCCCCTCATCAAGGACTAACTTACCTTTAGTATTTGGCCCTGCTAAAATCCATTGTTTACGGCTTTCCAACGGATTCTTCAGCGCAAAAAAATGGGTGCCCACGTCATATTTACATACCGCTTTTTCAATCACGTTCCCATGATGGCCGGAAGCAATAATCACCTCAACACCTGCTCGGCGAGCGATATCTGCCGCCTCTAATTTCGTGGCCATGCCACCCGTTCCTAACCCAGAAACCGCTCCACCCGCTAATTTCCGTAAATTATCATCGATATTAGCCACTTCAGAAATCAACTTTGCATCGGGATTTTTACGCGGGTCGGCATCAAACAATCCAGGTTGATCGGTTAATAATACCAACAAACTGGCATCACACAGTAATGCGGCCCTGGCCGATAAGTTATCATTATCCCCCACTTTTATTTCAGCGGTTGCCACGGCATCATTTTCATTAATAATAGGAATGATCCCCTGTGCAAGGAGGGCGTTGAGTGAATCTCGGGCATTAAGATAACGCTCTCTATCTTGCAGATCGGCACGGGTTAATAATAATTGCCCCACATGTAGACCATAAAGACTAAAGAGCTCTGACCAAGCAAGGATCAACTGGCTTTGCCCAACTGCCGCCAATAATTGTTTATTGGCCATAGTATCTTGCAAAGTAGGGAATTTCAGGTGTTCACGTCCAGCAGCGATAGCACCCGAGGTGCATAATACCACTTCAACACCCGCTTTCATGAGGCTACTCATTTGCCTCACAAGCTCAACCATATGTGCCTTATCAAGTCGATCACTGCCTGACGTTAGCACACTAGTCCCTAACTTAATCACGACACGCCGATAACCTATCTCACTTAAATTCATCTTAGCTATATACTCTTTTTACCGAATATTATTTATACCCAATCTCACTATAAAATGGTAGTCAACTTCGCTAAAGAGTGATCATATAAATAGGAATAAAGAGATTTTTTCTACCACAGATAATTTACCGCATTTTTTGTAACTAAAACGGTATTTTATTGTTTTTTATTTGTGATTTTTAATATGAGAAGGTTAATCCGCATAATCTCCCAGCATAAAGTATAGAGGAACTGTCACTTAAAAACAAAAATCCATATGAATCATGGCGTTACCAATTATAAGGTAAACCACATGAAACCGACTCGTTTATTTACCATGATGACCATCTTGCTTCCATTCAAGCGAGAGTAATTCCGCTCCCGTTAAGTTGAACGCTTGACCGAAGCCTTTAACATATAACCCTTTATGGGGGGTTAATTTAAATAAGTTAAAGTCTTTTAAACCCGCTAAGTTATCAATCATTTCACCAAAGCGCTCACTTAACGCACTCACTGCCTTAGTAAAACAAGGCGTATCTTTTTCAATTAACTGTGCTTTGGTATCAAAAGTGAGCCGACGGCGAGCAAAAATGGTTTTCGCTTGTGCTTCATCTTCAACCATCATGGCCGATACTGCGGGCATACTTTTTAAATTCACACCATGCCTTGCCAATTCACTCACTAAAATATAAAAACCATCATCGGCTAACGCGAATGGTGCATAACTGGCATTAGGTAGATGGTCATTATCTTGTGTGGCTAATTGTAATGTCTTACATTGCTGCTTAAACTCTTCAATTTCAGGTAAAAGTTTATCATTTAATCTCTGCTGTTTATTCTGTGTCATTTGACTTTTCTCACTCTATTTAACACTCATACTTTCTTTAATTTAGCGCTGCAACTCAATACGTAACGACAATGTTAACTTGACTGAATAAGCTGCTTAAATTGCTTAACCTGTTCAGGTAATAACACCCCTTTGTCGTCACGCCCTAAGTACACTTTAAAAATAATGTCTTGTTTGAGGCCAAAAAAGTTAACTTACCTCCGGCAAAGCCGGAGGCTTATTTGGGTGACGCCCTAAAAGGGCTTAAGTCCGTGCCCAAGGCACTATCTACATTCCGAGTTTTAATTGATCCCGAT
>NZ_JAKIKS010000105.1 GCF_023284005.1 Shewanella surugensis | reverse complement strand
AAATCAGAGAGGAAAAGGCACATGTCGTAGTCCAAGTGAAAGGGAATCAACCCAAGTTATTCGATGCCGTAAAATCCCAGTTTCAAACGATGTTTGATGCAGGTAAAGAGCGTATCGTTACTGAGGTTAAGCAGGATGCACACGGCCGAAAGGAAGAGCGCTATGTATTTCAGTTAAAGCCAAAATTCACACCTAATTTGGCTGAGCGGTGGCCCACAATCCGCAGCATTATCGCGGTTGAACGCCATCGTTCAATGAAAGGAAAGAGATCGATTGAGACATCGTATTACGTGAGTTCAATCTCACCACGCCACAAATTACTAGGGCACTATATTCGGCAGCATTGGCGGATCGAGAATAACCAACATTACATTCTTGACGTGGTTTTCAAGGAAGATGACAGCCGGATAATGCTTGAAGGTGCCGTTGAAAATATGGCGCTATTCAGAAGATTTGTATTAAACATGTTCAAGCAATGCGATTGCGCAGCGAAATAAGCTAAAAAAGGCGAGTTGGGACGATGATTACAGGGCAAAAGTTTTCTTTGGTTAATTATCCGACAAAGTATGCTCCCGCCCTGGCCAAAAGAGCCAACACCTTGTACCTATTAGTCCGATTTGGGCAGCGCACTGTCTATCTCAAGTATTACAACCCACAGATATAGTGATAACAGAGTTTATCTTAGATCTCACCCAAATCTGCTTTACCCAAGCCGGCACTTATTTTAACCACGCGAGCTCTGGCGGACTCGGCTGGTCATTAGGCGCTGCGTTAGGTGCCAAGCTTGCAGCGCCTGATAGGCGCGTCACCTGCATCATAGGGGATGGTACTTATACATTTGGCGTACCTGTTGCTACCCATCATATGTCAGCCATGCATGATCTCCCGGTACTCTTTATTGTATTAAACAACTCAGCTTGGGATCGAACACGTATGGCCAGCCGAGCTTTTTCAAACACAGATACAGCCAATAACAATAACAAAGTCCCCTTATGTGAGCTCTCCCCCTCTCCTGCCTATGAAGAAGTTTGTCAGGCCGCTGGGGGTTATGGTGAAAAAATAGAAGATCCAGCAGCGCTGCCCGCAGCATTAGCAAGGGCATTGGCCATTATGGAAAAAGAAAAAAAACAAGTCCTACTCAATGTTATTTCCAGTAAAAGCTAATAAAAATCCCCGCAGTAAGTTATCTCGCCTTTAGCTCAACTTCGCTACGCGCGTTAAATAAGAACATATCAAATAACAAGGACAACAATCGATTAAAAATGAGTGGCTGTAAAATCAAGCCAGAACAAATACAACTTATCTGTTGAAATAGACTTCTTCCAGCAATGCTAAATCTTCAGCCAAAGGTGGCATATTCATTTTTTGACGTCGCTTATCAACATTGTTTTCAATTCCCTCGTCTTATCAAAATCACCCTCATTTTTAGAGAACAAAAAAAGCCGCAATATGCGGCTTTTTATACAAAAAGATTAACAGTTAACTGTTCCACGCCCTATTCGCCATTAGGCTAAAACGAAACGGCAAGCTAACAACTATCTATGTCCAATTGCTGATATGTTGGCAAGATCTTTATGCCTGATCCTTACCATGCTCTTTACCTAAGTACAGCCAAGTATCAATCACAGTATCGGGGTTTAAAGAGACGGTATCAATGCCTTGCTCCACTAACCAAGCCGCAAAGTCAGCATGATCAGATGGTCCTTGTCCACAGATCCCGATATAAGCCCCTTTTGCTTTCGCTGCTTTAATCGCTAAAGATAAAAGCGCTTTTACAGCATCATTTCGTTCATCAAACAAATGACTAATGATGCCTGAGTCGCGATCAAGCCCTAGAGTTAACTGAGTGAGATCGTTTGATCCAATCGAGAAACCATCAAAATGCTCAAGAAATTGTTCAGCCAGTAACGCATTTGACGGTAGCTCACACATCATAATGACGCGCAGTCCATCTTTACCCCGTTCCAATCCCTCTTCTTTGAGTAATTCGATCACTTGCGCCGCTTCATCAACCGTACGAACGAAGGGGATCATGATCTCAACATTGGTTAAGCCCATGTCATTACGCACGCGTTTAATCGCTTCACATTCTAATGCAAAACAATCACGGAACGACTCTGAAATATAACGACTCGCCCCTCTAAAACCTAACATGGGGTTTTCTTCTTCTGGCTCGTAACGATCGCCACCCACTAAACTCGCATATTCGTTCGATTTGAAGTCCGACATACGAACAATGACTTTCTTAGGATGGAAAGCCGACCCAATCGTCGCAATACCTTCCACAAGACGGGCGATATAAAACTCAACCGGAGACGAGTAACCCGCAATCATCTCATGGATCTCAGCTTGCAGCTCAGCATCTTGCTGATTAAAATCAAGCAGTGCTTTTGGGTGAATGCCGATCATTCGATTAATGATAAACTCAAGACGCGCTAGCCCCACACCTTCATTAGGCAGACGAGCAAAATCAAACGCTCTATCAGGGTTACCCACATTCATCATAATTTTCATGGGCAAATCAGGCATGGCATCGACGCGAGAGGAAATCACATCGAACTCTTGGATACCGTCATAAATGAAACCAGTATCGCCTTCAGCACAGGAGACTGTAACGGCTTGACCATTTTTAATTTGCGCAGTCACATCACCACAACCTACCACCGCAGGAACACCTAACTCACGCGCAATAATGGCGGCATGACATGTTCGACCACCACGATTAGTCACAATCGCACTTGCGCGCTTCATGATAGGCTCCCAATCAGGATCAGTCATGTCAGTCACTAATACATCACCAGGCTGAATTTGATCCATGTCATCAATCGAAGCAAGGACTTTAGCCACACCGCTACCGATTTTATGTCCAATGGAACGGCCTTCAGAGACTAAGTTACCCTTAGTTTTTAAATGATAACGTTCAATAAGTTGCACATCTTCACGAGAGCGAACCGTTTCAGGACGAGCCTGTACAATATAAAGCTTGCCATCATTACCGTCTTTTGCCCATTCAATATCCATGGCGCGACCGTAATGCTTTTCAATGATAATGGCTTGTTTAGCCAATTCCATCACTTCATCGTCGTTAATTGAAAATTCACGACGTTTTTGTGCATCAACATCTTCAATTTTTACTTGTTTGCCGTGTTCAACAGACTCAGCGTAAACCATTTGAATTAATTTACTGCCAATATTGCGACGAACAACAGACTGATATCCAGCCGTCAAACTGGGCTTGTGCACATAAAACTCATCGGGGTTTACCGCCCCTTGCACAACCATCTCACCCAAACCAAAAGACGATGTCACAAAAACAACATCCTCATTCCCTGATTCCGTATCCATGGTGAACATCACACCCGATGCGGCTTTATCTGAGCGGACCATACGTTGTATGCCAGCAGATAAAGCGACACCTTTATGATCATAACCTTGGTGAACACGATATGAAATCGCGCGATCATTAAACAAAGAGGCAAAGACATGTTTAATGGCAATGAGAACCGACTCATAGCCTTTAACATTAAGAAACGTTTCTTGTTGGCCAGCAAAAGAAGCATCGGGCATATCTTCAGCGGTCGCTGAAGAACGAACCGCAAAAGAAGCTTCACTGGTTTCTGCTGATAATGCATCGTAAGACTCACGAACCACTTGTTCAAATGCTGCATGAAAAGGGGTATCGATTATCCACTGTCTGATCTGTGCACCAGCTGTAGCGAGTGCGTTCACATCATCTACATCAAGTGTTTCTAGTAAATCATAAATTTTCTGGTTGAGTCCGCTTTGCTCGAGAAATTCATTAAACGCAAAGGAAGTCGTAGCAAAACCGCCTGGTACTTGAACTCCAGCGTTTGCTAAGTTGCTGATCATTTCACCTAGTGACGCGTTCTTACCGCCAACCTTGTTGACGTCACCCATACTTAATTCTTGATACCAGAGTACGTATTGCTGCACAGTTCTATCTCCGCAAGTTTATTTCAGTGTGGCCCCTTCACATGAGGGCTGGAGCATTTTACACTCCACGGCAAGCAGCGTAAATCTATAATTTTATTTGTAATTTTATTACTACATGAGGCCAACAAATTGAGAAAAGTATTCTACATTTCGGACGGAACAGCTATCACTGCCGAGGTCTTTGGACACGCAGTATTATCTCAATTTCCAGTTGAGTTTGATGCACTTACTATTCCTTTCGTCGAAACACAAAAAAAAGCAACAGAAGTCAAGCAACAAATAAATGATTGTTTTATTACAACAGGTGAAAGACCTATCGTGTTCCATTCCATCGTAAAACCAGAAATTAGAGACATTATTTACAGCAGTGAAGGACTCGATTACGATTTTTTAAATACTTTTGTTGCTCCATTAGAACAACAATTAGGCATGTGCGCCGTCCCTGCGCTTCATCGTACGCATGGTAAAGCCAATGAAAGCTACGAAACACGCATCGAAGCCATTAACTATGCAATGGATAATGATGACGGCCAAACCATGAAACACATGGATGAAGCCGACTTAATTTTACTCGGCGTTTCTCGTTGCGGAAAAACGCCATCGAGCCTTTATTTGTCAATGCAGTTTGGGATCAAGGCCGCCAATTATCCTTTTACTGAAGATGATATGGATAATTTAACCTTACATGCTGCTTTAAAGCGCAATAAATCAAAATTATTTGGCTTAACCATTAACCCCGACAGATTGCATGAAATTCGCCAAAGCAGAATGAGGGACAGTCGTTACTCTTCGTTAAGACAGTGCCGTATGGAAGTCAAAGAAGTCGAAATGATGTATCGCAAAGAACGTATTCCTTTTGTCGATACCACCAACCATTCAGTTGAAGAGATCGCCACAAAAATTCTTGAGGTCACTGGGCTTAAACGGCATATGTTTTAATGAGACCTTCTCATTAACAGCATAAATTAATCACTTAAATGAGCTGATAACTTGAACAGATTTAAATACCCAAGCCAGTAAGCAATACAAAAACCGGCTGGCTTAAATTGACATAAGAAACCTTTCAGCTTGTTGACAGTGAATGTCTTGATTGAATATTTAACGGATCAATGAAAAAATATTTTTGTAATCATTACACTGTTCAAGTTAAAGAAACATTAGCGACCTTAGTGATATGATCATTTGAATCGTATTGAGGAATGAAACAAGCAATCGACACATTAATAAAATGGTCGGCATCTCCAGCTTATGATCATGTTAGGCTCATTAGAAAATCACTGTTCTAATGCTAGCAACAGCCAGTCCTTACCAAAAAATCGATCTATTTTGGAAAGTAAGAGAGCAAGATAATCATCCTAGTATGAGCAATGAAAAGCGACAAGTTATCTATCAATATGTATAAAGACTCATCAAACCAAATATACGAATGCAACTGATATAATTAAAAATTATTTCAAAATAAGCAAGCTATGACAATAGACACTGCAGAATGGTAAACAATTGGGTATAATCAGCCCAATGAAAGTCAGTCCATATAACACGCGGTATAATGCATGACCATCAAAACAGACGAACTACGCACCTCCCTTTTATGTAAGGTCATTTCACCTGCTCAATTAGCTTCTGAGTATCCATTAACGCAACAAGCGGCGGATTATCTTGTCGAACAAAGACGTGAAGTCGAGGCCATTATCAGTGGTGAAGATCAACGCTTACTGGTGATTATCGGTCCTTGCTCAATTCATGACACTAAAGCCGCTTTAGAATATGCCGAGCGCCTTGCTGCATTACATCAAAGCTTAAAAGATGATCTTTGTATTGTTATGCGCGTCTATTTTGAAAAGCCGCGCACCATTGTGGGCTGGAAAGGCCTTATTTCCGATCCTGATCTCGATGGCAGCTTTAGCCCCAATAAAGGGCTACGTATGGCAAGACAGTTATTACAGCAAATAACAGAACTCAAATTGCCCATCGCCACCGAATTTTTAGATATGGTGAATGGTCAATATATTGCTGATCTCATTACTTGGGGAGCCATAGGCGCTCGCACGACTGAAAGTCAAATACACAGAGAAATGGCATCCGCTCTTTCTTGTCCCGTCGGCTTTAAAAATGGTACCGATGGTAATATCAATATTGCTGTCGATGCTGTACGAGCAGCTCAGGTGCCCCACATCTTCTATTCGCCTGATAAAGATGGCGCAATGGCCGTCTATCGCACCCATGGAAACCCCTATGGACACATTATTCTTCGCGGCGGTAAACAGCCTAACTATAAGGCCGAAGATATCGCTAAAGCGAGTCAGCAATTAACCACTTTGGGCGTCACTCCCCGTATGGTGGTCGATTTTAGCCATGGAAATAGCCAAAAACAACATAAACAACAACTCAATGTTGCCAATGATATCATGGAGCAAATGCGACAAGGGTCTACCGCTATTGCCGGTATCATGGCTGAAAGTTTTATGCTTGAAGGCAGCCAGAAGGTGGTTGCCGATCAGCCTCTAGAATATGGCAAAAGTATTACCGATGCCTGCTTACACTGGGAAGACTCAGAAACACTGTTAAGCGACTTAGCACAAGCATCTCGTGACCGACGCGCATACTTGGCCAAACACAAAAAATAAATTCATTTTAATTCATCAAGGCTTCTTCAGAAGCCTTGATTCTCCCCTGCTCCGTAATAAGCAATACCATTAATGGCTTCAATAAATATCCAAAAATTAAACAGTCGTTTTATTTCTGTTATTCCCCAATCAATATCATTATAATCTCGACCGAATTTTAGCCGCATAACCTTAGGTTGTAGTATGCCCTTTGCCAGTCAGTCCACAACAATATCCAAAACCATGGCGCTTCGAATTGAACAATCTGAAGCTCGCGTCATTAAAGTCGTTTTCCCTTCATTAACCAATCATCATAATACCCTCTTTGGTGGTGAAGCTTTATCATGGATGGATGAAACGGCTTTCATCGCGGCGACCCGATTTTGCCGTAAAACCTTAGTCACTGTAAGCTCAGATAAAATTGATTTTAAAAAATCAATTCCCGCGGGCACATTAGCTGAAATAGTCGCAAGAGTAATCGATGTCGGCAATACCTCAATCAAAGTGGAGGTCAATATCTTTGTGGAAGATATGTATGAAGACTTAAGAGAGCATGCCATAAAAGGCGCATTCACCTTTGTAGCTATTGATGAAGACAGACAACCCACTCAAGTATGGGAACATCACCGCTAAGTATCTCCAGTCACTTTAGAATATTAACATAATAGAATATATGAACTCGTTGATTTAAATATCAGAGGGTTCTTATAAAAGAATTTTTTTGAAAATGGTTCGATGAAATAAATCCTGAGTACTAAATGACACTTTAATCAAATTTAGCGGCAAAATACATTAGCCTCTGCTGATGTAAATATAAAACAATCTCTATGCACCATTATTCGTTCTTGTTGTTAATTGTTTTTATATAGAACGATCAATAACATTAAAACAACTTCACACAACAAACCCATTATTACAACAAGGTGAATAAATATATAAATAATGAGTGAGTAAAATGACTGATTACTTACCCATAAATTAAATATAAAACAAACTAAAACGCAACACAATAAAAACATAAAGGCTATACTTAAAACATGCAGGAGTATATTAAAACTAAAAACATACAATAGTAAAACAATAAAATGGCTTTACTAATTAATAGGCGTTTTTCAACATAAGCACCTACAACCCTCTATAATATAACCAAAAAAGACTAAAGGTGATTGTTTTTTGATTAAATAAGTACTTTATTGGTAAATCGGAATAAAATCGATAGAATACTTAATATATAATCTGTTACATTAAACTTATTCCCGCGCCACAACTTAAAATTAGATAAATTCATGAAATCTGAAAAATTAACTATTATTATCGCGGATGATCATCCTTTATTTAGAAATGCGCTTAGGCAAGCATTAACCAATGTTTTTACTCATACGCTTTGGTATGAAGCCGATAGTGCTGATGCATTACAAACATCACTGGATAATCCCGAATTGGATCCTGATCTTATATTATTGGATCTACAAATGCCTGGTTCTAATGGCTACTCAACCTTAATTCATTTAAGGGCGCATTATCCGAGTATTCCTGTGGTTGTCATTTCAGCTTATGAAGACAACAACACCATCAGCCGAGCGATGCATTATGGCAGCTCAGGTTTTATTCCAAAATCAGCTTCAATGGACAGCTTATCAAACGCCATATCGAGTGTATTATTAGGCGACTTTTGGTTACCTGAAGGTGTTGAGTTACAAGAAATCATTAATGATGATATCAACCAGATGGCTTGTAAATTAAAAACCTTAACACCTCAACAATATAAAGTACTGCAAATGTTTGCTGAAGGGTTGCTCAACAAGCAAATCGCTTATGACTTAGCCGTTTCTGAAGCAACCATTAAAGCACATGCTACTGCGATTTTTAAAAAGCTAGGCGTGCGAAATCGCACCCAAGCGGTCATTTCATTAAAGCAACTTGAAATGACAAAAGGCCCATTATAATAAAAATAGCCTTGTCGGCTAGGCTCAACCCACATTCCATATAAAAAGCCCTTTAGGGCTTTTTTATATGGAATTTAACTTTTATTATACTAAAGCTCATTAGAAATGTTTAGCGTGAAACCCTAAATGCTCTTCGATGAAAGTGGCAATAAAATAATAACTATGGTCATATCCCGACTGCATTCTTAATATTAAAGGATAATCTCGGGTCTCTATGGCTTTGAGTAAACTTTCCGGCTTTAATTCCATGTCTAAAAAAGGATCATCATCACCTTGATCAATCAATATTGGGATCAATGCTTCCGTATTGGCCAACAATAGCGATGCATCATATTGTTGCCACTTCTTAACCCCATCGCCTAAATATTGAGTAAAGGCTTTTTGCCCCCAAGGAGACGACATAGGATGACAAATGGGACTAAAAGCAGATATAGAAGAATAACGCTCACAATTTGTTAGTCCAATGACCAACGCCCCATGCCCGCCCATTGAATGACCAGAAATAGCTCTTTGATCATTAACAGGAAAATGAGCCTCTATTAATTCAGGCAGTTCCTTCACAACATAATCATACATTTGATAATGTGCCACCCAAGGCGCTTGGGTGGCATTAAGATAAAAACCAGCACCTAAACCTAAATCATAGGCTCCATCTTCTACATCAGCGACACCTTCTCCCCGGGGGCTGGTATCCATTGTCACAATAGCGATACCTAATTTAGCAGCCATACGCAATGCGCCAGCTTTTTGCATAAAATTTTCATCACTGCAAGTTAACCCCGACAGCCAATACACAACCGGAACGGGTTTAACTTCCGCCTGAGGAGGCAAAAAAACTGCAAATTGCATTTGGCAATCTAAAGTGGATGAAAAATGTTGATATTGCTGATGTAATCCATCAAACACCTTATTGTTACTTACCTGAGTCAATCGCATAATGTCATTCATTGTTTCACTCCCTGATTAAAAGTGAATAACACTACGAATACTCTTACCTTGATGCATTAAATCAAACGCCTGATTAATGTCTTCTAATGGCATAGTATGAGTAATAAAATCATCTAATTGAAATGCGCCTTTTAGATAACGTTCAACAATCTTTGGTAATTCAGAGCGTCCTTTCACACCGCCAAATGCAGAGCCTTTCCACACGCGGCCAGTAACTAATTGAAAAGGTCGAGTACTGATCTCCTTACCTGCTCCTGCAACCCCAATGACAATAGATTCGCCCCAACCTTTATGGCAGCACTCCAATGCTGAGCGCATCACATCCACATTACCAATACATTCAAAAGAGTAATCAACCCCACCATCAGTCATCTCAGTAACAAGTTGCGCTATCGGTTGATCGAAGTTCTTGGGATTAATGCAATCTGTTGCGCCTAACTTTCTGGCTAATTCAAACTTACTTTCATTAATATCAATGGCAATAATACGACTGGCTCCGGCCATTGTTGCGCCAATAATAGCCGACAGCCCAATACCTCCAAGCCCAAAGATAGCCACTGTCGCGCCCACTTCAACCTTGGCAGTATTCAATACGGCCCCCATACCGGTCGTCACCCCACAGCCTAAAAGACACACTTCTTTAAGGGGGGCTTCAGGGTTCACTTTAGCCAATGAAATTTCAGGCAGTACGGTATATTCAGAAAACGTAGAACAGCCCATATAATGAAAAATGGGCTCACCATCTTTATAAAAACGGCTCGTGCCATCAGGCATGAGTCCCTTTCCTTGTGTTTCACGAATTTTTTGACAAAGATTGGTTTTCCCCGAAAGGCAAAACTTACATTCACCACATTCGGGCGTATAAAGTGGGATTACATGATCACCCACACTCACACTGGTGACCCCTTCCCCAACGGACTCAACAATCCCCCCACCCTCATGGCCAAGAATACAAGGAAAAATACCTTCAGGATCCTCTCCCGATAACGTAAAAGCATCGGTGTGACAGACACCTGAAGCAATAATTTTAATGCGTACTTCACCCGCTTGTGGTGGCATTACATCAACCACTTCCATTGACAAGGGCTTTCCGACTTCCCAAGCCACTGCTGCGTTAGATTTTATCGTCTTTGCCGTCATATCCTATCCTAATATATGGTGGTTAATTATCAGTAACTTATCTATCTGTCACGATTTTCATTGAGATGATTATATTCATTACAACAATAATGATAATCATCATAAATTGAAAATGACTTTTACCATATAGTAACAATGGTAATGTTACTGTAAGGTAAAGCACATTATCTGTTGATAGCATCGATAATACCCATTGAATAGCATGAGCAACACACCAGCTTATTCATCAATGACACTTGAGTTTTATCTTAAATCAGTAATAATCTCACGTCGTTTACTCTTATTATCATTAGGGGATACTCATGTTAAATTGGGAGGGAATCAGTGAATTTGTTGCTGTAGCTGAAACCGAGAGTTTTACACTCGCCGCTAAACGTCTGAGTATTTCAACCGCTCAGGTCAGTAGACAAGTCAGCGCATTAGAGACAAGGCTCGCCTCTAAGCTTTTCTATCGCACGACTCGAAAAGTATCTGTCACTGAAGTGGGCAAAATTTATTATCAACATTGTCGTCAGGTACTGGATGGCTTAGACGAAGCAGAGCGCGCAATCACCAATCTACAAGCGACGCCAAGAGGCTATTTAAAACTCACCGCGCCCAATACTTATGGTGAACGAACAATCGCACCGTTGGTCAATGATTTCATCGCCCGCTATCCTGATCTCAATGTCCAGCTTCAATTATCGAATAAACCATTAGATCTCGTCGATGAAGGCTTCGACTTAGGCATACGGTTAGGTCATTTAGAAGATTCCAGCATGATGGCCAAGCAATTATCATCCCGTAAACTCCATGTCTGCGCTTCTCCTGAATATATCAGTCAACATGGCTTACCCACTGCTCTAGCAGAACTTGAACGACATAACTGCTTGCTCGGCACAAAAGACTATTGGCAATTTCAAGACCACGGCAAAAGACGCAGCATTCGGGTCAAAGGTAATTTACGCTGCAATAGCGGCCAAGCACTCACCGATGCCGCGTTAAAAGGGATCGGTATCGTCCAATTACCCGATTACTATGTGGTACATCATATTGAACAAAGACAATTAATCAGTATCTTAGATCAATACTTAGATTCAGACGGGATTTGGGCTATCTATCCACATAATCGTCACCTATCGCCGAAAGTACGGATGTTAGTTAATTATCTCAGTGAAATGTTAAACTAATCAAAAAAAGGTTTTAGCGCGTTCTCCCAACAACAAAGAATCAATAATTGAAATGTTTCATAACCCGATGAAATATCAAAAAGACAATAGAGAGTGCGTTAACATTTTCCATTTAACGCACGCTAAACAAGTACACTCAGATGAACTAATGTGATTTAATTAAGCTCGACATCAAGACTTTTAATGCAGCAGGCTTAACCATTTTCGCCATAAACTCATACCCCCGCTGATGAACATCTTCAATTAAATCCTTTTGTGTATTGGCCGTAATTAAGATCCCAGGAATAGACCCCCCATAAAGAGAGCGAATACCATCCATTGCATCAACCCCATTTTTGCCGTCATCAAGGTGATAATCAGACAAGATGATATCTGGGGCTGTGCCTATGCTATCCAATCGTTGCTTAGCCTCTTCAAAAGAGATTGCACAAATAACATCACATTGCCAACGCGTCAATAAACTCTTTAATCCCGCTAAAATAGTCTCTTCATTATCAATACACAACACTCTGACACCCGCTAAGGGCTGCATTAACGAAGGAGTAACGCTAACACTAGGCTTAACCACCGGCAGACCTAAAGGAATACAGATAGAAAAAAGCGATCCAACGGATAATTGAGAATCGACATGGATCTTATGATTGAGCACTCTACTAATACGATCAGCAATCGCTAAGCCTAAGCCTAAGCCGCTGACTTGTTTCGTTTCAGGGTTATTAAGTCGTTTAAACTCTCTAAAAATATTATGCAAATCAGAATCAGCAATTCCACACCCGGTATCGATGACTTGAATTTCTAATGCATTGTGACGCTGTCGGCAACCTAAAATCACTCGGCCACCTTTGGCATATCGGTAGGCGTTCGTCAAAAAGTTTTGTAATACTCGGCGCAATAAATGGGGATCAGAATTCACCGTCGCTGAACTCGGTATATAGCTAAAGGTAATCGCACAATCTGCCGCCATGGCTTCAAACTCGATTGCCAGCTCACTAAGTAAGCCTTTAATCACAAAATCTTTACGATTCACTTCTATAGTGCCTGAATCTAGCTTAGAGATATCCAACAAATCAACCAGTAACTCTCCAGCCGCTTTCAATGAACTGCCAATATGAGATAAGGTTTCTTTCCCGTCTTTATTTAATTGAGGATCTTGCGATAAAGAGGCGGTAAACAATCTCGCGGCATTTAACGGTTGCATCAAATCATGACCCACCGCCGCTAAAAACCGACTCTTGGAAGCATTGGCTTTTTCTTCTTCTGCTTTCGCTTTAAAGAGTTGACTATTCAACACTGACAGCTCATGGGTTCGTGCTGTCACTCGAGTCTCTAGGGTCTCATTCATTTCCTGTAATGCTCTGGCCTGCTCTCGATATTGGGTAATATCGGTAAAGGTCATGACAAAACCCCCATTGGGGATTGAATTACCTTGCACCTTTATGACTCTGCCATCTTGACGTTCTCTTTCTGACACATGTGGTGAGCCTTGTCGCATATAATTAACTCGCTTAGATACCTGCTCTTCAACGTTACCTTCACCGCAATATCCCCTGACAGCATTAAAATGGATCACTTGTGCTATCGGCATTCCTGCTTGCAAAAAATCATCAGGATAATCATACAGTTTTACATATTTATCATTCCAAGCAACTAAGCTTAAATCTTTATCCACAACGCTCATACCTTCATAAGCATGCTCTATTGCACCTCTTAACATTTCTTGGCTTAGCATAATTTTTGATGACGCATCACCCACTAAATTAAACACTTCATCAATCGCTAAATCACGACCGTGTACGACGGATTCCATCACCAATGCGGCACTTGAACCGCCCAAAATACCGGCCAATAAAAGTTCCGTTTTCATCACGAGCTCAGGGGCAGCCACTTTGTCCCGAGCATCACTTCTGACCGCTTCAGCAGAAAACTGAGCAAAGCTCTCATAAGCCTCTGATGCACTCATAAAACGACTGGCTAACATTAATAAATCTTGATGGGTTATAGAGGTAGATTTACTCGTCGAAGGACTTTTTAACGCCCCTGGTGTCACAAAAGCACTGGCCTGCATACGCTCCACAACCCCAGCTCTACACCAGAGTGAACCTAAAATATAACCCAGAATATTAGCCAAAAGCGCAAATGAAATATCGGTAGCATCGGGCCTAATCGCAGCCATAAGATCAAAATGCAACACCTGCTCGCCAATAGTGCTAATGGCCTCTTGCAATAAAATAACAAACCAGACACTAAAACCGACTATTAAGCCGACAAAAACGCCCCCACGATTACCATGTTTCCAGTACATCCCCCCTATTAATGCTGGTGCCAACTGGGCAAATGCACCAAACGATAGAATACCCAATCCAGCTAAAGACCTACTATCCATCAAAGCAAGGTAACAAACATATCCCATGCCTAAAATAAAAATAATCGTCAAACGTCTCGCATTCAGTAATAAGCCCGAAAAATGATTAAAGTTTTTCTGTTTAATTTGCTCTGTTCGCAACATAATGGGCACCACCCATTCATTACTCACCATGACACTGATGGTGACCACCGCCACAATAACCATACCCGTTGCCGCTGAAATGGTGCCCAGCAAAGCAATAATCGATAACGAAGGATGCTCTAGCACTAAAGGTAAATTCACCACATAACTATCGGGTGAAACAGCATCACCTAAAATACTCTTCCCCGCCAACGCAATTGGGATCACAAATAAAGCAAATAAAATTAAGTAGAGAGGAAATAACCAACGTGCCTTAACCAGTGTTTTTTCACTGCCACATTCCACCATCATCACATGAAATTGCCTTGGCATACAAAGGAAAGCAGCCATCCCAACAAATAATTCCGGTAATAGAGACATGAAGTTAAAATCTGTTTGACTGATCACATCACGATTAACGGCGTTTTGCCATATATCGCCCACACCATCAAACACATCAAAAGTGATAATGAGCCCTATTAGCAAAAATGCGACTAATTTCACCAGCGATTCAAAAGCAATAGCTAACATCATGCCAGGATTGTGTTCAGTCGCGTTCAGTTTTTGTGTGCCAAATAAAATCGCAAACAAAGCCAAAATAATGGTAATGACCAACGCTTCAGTTCCCGTTTCAAACAAGCCCTCCCCTTGCTGAAACAAACTCATACCAAATACCATCGCTTTCAACTGTAATACGATATAAGGCATAATCGCAAACAACGCAATCAAGGTCACAATAGCGGCTAGCACTTGAGATTTACCATATCTCGCTGCAATGAAATCGGCAACTGAAGTGATATTATGCGTTTTGGTCACCACCACTATTTTTCGTAACAATCCAAAACCAAAAGTGAAAAAGAAAAGCGGGGCCACAAAGACAGGAAGAAAAGACCAAAGATCTTCAGCTGATTGTCCAACCGTCCCCAAAAAACTCCACGAAGAACAATACACACCTAAACTTAACGCGTAGATCCACACTTGCATACGTTTGGTAATATTCACAAACCAACGTTCAGCTCCCCAGGCTAATAAGAACAGTGTCAAAGCATATAAAATAGCCGTCGCGCTGATAATAATGGTGAACTTCATAACTCTCTCGTTTCTAATTAAATCGCTGGATATAATCGCTAAAAGTAATGCCTGTGCATTAGTCTACATATAATAAAAATCGACAGCTATCAAATTAACTTAAGTCCTTCTATCCAATTAAAACTCACTAATTTCAACCCGATACAACTCAACATTTACAAACAAAAACAAAACAAATGCGCCCAAAAATTAACAATAAAGAGGGCTATTAAACTGGTTCAAGCTGAAATTTAATGCTATTTTAAAATTTGTATTAGGCAATACATTCCATTACTTCACCCTAAACACTCTTGTGTCCATTAATAGGGAACTCAAATGAAAGCTCAATCTCTCTACAAAATTCCAAGTACCATAGCCGATAATGCTCTTGTTACCGATGCTCAATATAAAAAAATGTACCAAGAGTCGATTATCAATCCTAACGGCTTTTGGCGAGAGCATGGTAAACGCATAGATTGGATAAAACCGTATAGTCAGATAAAAAAAACATCATTTGATGCTCATAATCTTTACATCAAATGGTTTTATGACGGCACACTGAATGCTTCAGCAAATTGCCTCGATAGGCACCTTCAACACGACGAACACAAACTCGCCATTATTTGGGAAGGTGACGATGCCAATAAACAGCGTAACCTGACTTATTCACAATTGCATCAGCAAGTCTGCCAATTTGCCAACGCTTTATTGAGTCAAGGCGTAAGGCGTGGAAATGTGGTGACGATTTACATGCCTATGATCCCAGAAACCATTGTGGCCATGCTCGCTTGCGCAAGAATAGGCGCCATTCACTCGGTTATTTTTGGCGGTTTTTCTCCCGACTCTATTGCCGCACGGATCATAGATGGGGCATCAAAAGTCGTTATCACTGCCGATGAAGGAGTAAGAGCTGGACGCACGATCCCTTTAAAAAACAATGTTGATGAAGCCTTAGCACACCCTGACGTACAATGTGTTGAGAAAGTCATCGTCATGAAACATACTGCGGGCCCCATTAATTGGGTCAATGACAGAGATATTTGGTGGGAGTCACTGATTACCACGGCCTCGAAACATTGCCCCTTTGAAGAAATGGCCGCTGAAGATCCTCTCTTTTTACTCTATACTTCCGGCTCCACTGGCAGCCCTAAGGGCGTACTGCATACCACAGGGGGCTATATGGTTTATGCCGCCATGACCCATGAATATGTCTTTGATTATAAAAAAGATGATATTTATTGGTGTACTGCTGACGTCGGCTGGATCACTGGCCATTCCTATATGGTATATGGCCCACTGGCCAATGGCGCAACGATTTTAATGCATGAAGGTGTGCCCAATTACCCCAGTCCTTCAAGACTCGGTGAAATGATCGACAGACACAAGGTGACGACTTTATATACAGCCCCAACGTTAATCCGCTCGATCATGGCAGAAGGCAAAGATAAATTTTCCCACTTTGATGGCTGTTCATTGCGTATTTTAGGATCCGTAGGAGAACCCATTAACCCTGAAGCATGGCGCTGGTATCATGAGGTTATAGGTAAGCAAGCCTGCCCCATTGTCGATACTTGGTGGCAAACTGAAACAGGTGGCATACTCATCACACCTTTACCCGGTGCAACAGAAACCAAGCCCGGTTCCGCCACTCGCCCCTTCTTTGGCGTTCAACCCGCCATAGTCGATAATCAAGGCACCTTACTCGAAGGAAAAAGTGAAGGTAACTTGGTCATTTTAGACTCTTGGCCAGGGCAAATGAGAACCATCTATGGCGATCATGACCGATTTATCCTAACTTACTTCAAAACCTTCAATGGCATGTATTGTACGGGTGATGGCGCTAAACGCGATGAAGATGGCTACTATTGGATCACAGGCCGCGTCGATGATGTCATCAATGTCGCAGGCCATCGTTTAGGCACCGCTGAAATCGAAAGTGCTTTGGTGGCTCATCCTCATGTTGCAGAAGCCGCTGTTGTTGGTTATCCGCATGACATCAAAGGTCAAGGGATCTATGCCTATGTGACCCTCAATACAGGGGTAAAAGAAGATGAGCCATTAATGCAAGAGCTCATACGATGGGTACGTAAAGAAATTGGCTCCATTGCCTCTCCGGATCTGATCCAATGGGCACCGGATCTCCCTAAAACCCGCTCGGGTAAAATCATGCGCCGATTCTTACGGAAAATTGCTGCAAATGAAATTACCCAACTAGGCGATGCCTCTACCCTCGCGGATCCCAGTGTGATTGACGCCCTGATCGTAACGCGATTAAATAAGTAACCTAAGAAAATAACGCTCTCTAGGACCACCTCTCTCGAACAAAGCCATTCGAGAGAGGTAAAAAATCTATGATAAAACAGCCGATGACTGTTATTCTTGTTGCAAATAAAAGTCATGATCATTCCACGTGAAATTAAGAGACTATCAACAACAATCTGTCGATGCAGCCATCACACACTTTAAAAAAACAACGGATTCTGCTGTTATAGTCCTACCAACGGGGGCAGGTAAAAGCATTGTCATTGCCGAATTGGCCAGAATTGCCAAAGGTCGCGTCCTTATTTTAACTCACGTAAAAGAACTCGTTGCTCAAAATGCTGAAAAAGTAGGCTTACTGACTACAGCTCCCAGTATTTATTCAGCAGGATTAAAACAAAAATCAACAGCAGCCAAAACCGTTGTCGCTAGCATTCAATCTACAGTAAAAAAACCACAACAGTTTAGTGAAGCCTACTCTCTGGTGATCATCGATGAATGCCATCGTGTCAGTAGCGACAAAACCAGTCAATACCAACAACTTTTACAACACCTCTCTAAGCATAATTCCAAATTGAGATTACTCGGTCTAACAGCCACCCCCTACCGTTTAGGGCTAGGTTGGATATATCGCCATCATTACCATGGTAAAGTCGGTAATCCAGATAAAGCCATTTTCGAGAAATGTATTTTTGAATTACCCATACGCCCGCTCATTAAATCGGGGTTTCTCAGTCAACCAAAAATGTTAGACGGCTTATCAGCACAATATGATTTTAGCCAATTAGCCCCTTCATTAATGGGTGAATATTCAGAAACTGAAGTTAATACCCTACTCAGCCATTGTGGACGTGCAACAACGGCGATCACCAAACAACTGATCGAACTGGGGAAAAGCCGCCAAGGTATTATTATTTTTGCAGCCACCGTTAGGCATGCTGAAGAAATTATATCGCACTTGTCGTCTGAAACGGCCGTACTTATCACTGGCAGCACCATCCCCCATGAGCGAGATGCTTATATTAATGCCTTTAAAGCAAAAAAAATTAAATTCTTAGTCAACGTTTCAGTTCTCACCACCGGGTTTGATGCCCCTCATGTGGATCTCATCGCCATTATGCGTCCAACCGCCTCCGTTAGCTTATTCCAACAAATGGTCGGCAGAGGACTGAGGATCTGCGAAAATAAAAATGACTGCCTCGTTATCGATTATGCCGCTAATGGCTACGACCTTTATTTTCCTGAAGTCGGGCAAACGAAACCCAATAGTAAAAGCAAACCCGTACAAGTATTATGTCCCGTTTGTCAATTTGCTAATATTTTCTGGGGAATAGTCGACGATGACGGCGATATTATCGAACACTTTGGTCGTCGCTGTCAGGGATTAATCACAGAGGAAAGCAACAGGAAACCCGTGCAATGTGATTTTAGATTCCGCTCTAAATCCTGCCCACAATGTGGGGAAGAAAATGATATTGCGGCTAAGATTTGCCAGCATTGCCAATCCACTTTAGTCGATCCCGATAAGCGCCTCAAAGAAGTGTTGCAGCAAAAACATCATCACCTTTTCAAATGCCAAACTATGCTACTTGAAAGTGACTCAACTAAATTGATTATCCGTTATATTGATATCGATGGAAATGACTTTTTTCAGTACTTTCAGATGCAAACACCTGCACAAATTCGTGCTCTTTATGCCATTTTCATTCATTCTCATACTCGCACCCCAGGAATGAAGCACCCCAAATACACAACGCCAAGCGATGTCATTAACCAAGTCGATAATTTTAGAAAACCAGATCTACTCTTACTGAAAAAAAATAAAAAAAACTGGGATCTACTTGAAACCTTCTTCGATTACCAAGGCCGCTATCAAACCGATAATAAGACTTTATTCGAATAAATAAGTACAATCGCCATTATGCAATGACACTGGCCTATGGTATAAATGTGGCGAATAATGTCTAAGGAGCTAATATGTTTGTCGTAATTTTTGGCCGCCCAGGTTGTCCGTACTGTGTTCGAGCCGTTCAGCTATCAGAGCAACTAGTTGAAAAGCGTGATG
Organism: Shewanella surugensis; assembly: GCF_023284005.1. Lineage (GTDB taxonomy): Bacteria > Pseudomonadota > Gammaproteobacteria > Enterobacterales > Shewanellaceae > Shewanella > Shewanella surugensis. The sequence continues at coordinate 1,117 of NZ_JAKIKS010000105.1, read as the reverse complement.
ACTTTAAATTTAACTATATCGATATTCACGCAGAAGGGATCAGTAAAGCCGATCTTGAAAAAACAGTGGGTAAACCTGTTGAAACAGTACCACAAATTTTTGTCGATAAAGAACATGTTGGCGGCTGCACTGAATTCGAACAATACGTAAGAGACAATAACTTGTTATAAGTTGTCATTAAATACAAGAGGTGTTTTCACCTCTTTTTTATTCCTATGCCTCTCATCTTCATATTCAGCTTGAATAACTAAAATCACAGTGGATCCACGGTCACTTTTTAAGGGGTAGTCTCACACTTAGAGATCCAGCAATGATTCAGACGCCGATGTAATAAATTGATAGAGAAATGCAATAAGTCGGCAACGAAATAGCTTTTGAGGCTTTTAAAATGAGATAATATGAAGAAGAATAAAAAAGGAAAAATAGAAAGTGCTCAGTTGGTGAAAGATGTTAACCTTGGGCTTTTTAGCCAAAATAATGGTGGGTCGTGAAGGATTCGAACCTTCGACCAATTGGTTAAAAGCCAACTGCTCTACCGACTGAGCTAACGACCCATCGAGGTATTGCTAATAAAACTTAATTCCAACTATTTTTAATCAAACTTAAATCAGCTCGTTTAAAAAGAGTGCTGAGTTCGTAAATGATTTTAACCCTAAACTTCTTAGCCAACAAAAGTAGTTAAAAGCCAACTGCCCTAGCTTTATAAAAAAGCGACTGAGCTAACGACCCATCTTGTTCGTCACACGTTTGTACACTTCTCAGGTCTAAACTGAATAAATTCAATCTATTCTCATAGAAAGTGGTGGGTCGTGAAGGATTCGAACCTTCGACCAATTGGTTAAAAGCCAACTGCTCTACCGACTGAGCTAACGACCCATCTTGTTCATCACATATTTATACATTTATCAGATCTAAACTGAATAAATTCAATCTACTCTCATAAAAGTGGTGGGTCGTGAAGGATTCGAACCTTCGACCAATTGGTTAAAAGCCAACTGCTCTACCGACTGAGCTAACGACCCATCTTGTTCATCACACGTTTGTACACTTCTCAGATCTAAACTGAATAAATTCAATCTATTCTCATAAAAGTGGTGGGTCGTGAAGGATTCGAACC